>JBMUAQ010000151.1:0-2017 GCA_049454855.1 Ilumatobacteraceae bacterium | reverse complement strand
CCCCCCCACCCCACCACTGCGGGCTCCCGGCGTCGTAGAACACCGTGCCTCCCCCGGGGCCCGTGTCGCCTGGCCGGCACTCTCCCCCGGTACTGCACGATGCGGCCGATGCGACAGGCACGCGGATGCCCACCGGCAGCGCCGCCGCGAGGACAGCCGTCAGCGCGAGAAGCGGGAGCGGGATTCGAGGAGCACGTCGCACAGCACGGTGGAGTTTGCCACCACCGGCGAGCGGCGAGCAGTCGGGTCGAGCACGAAGAGATCACGACCGAGTGCATCAGTGACATTGCAGCCTGCCTCGCGTGCGATGAGCACGGCGGCGAGGTAGTCCCATACCCCGTGGTCATGGAGGTCGAGATAGCCATCGAGTGCACCCTTGCCGACGAGGGAGATGTCGAGCGCCGCCGCGCCGAACGAGCGTGTCTGCCACCACGGCACGGGTGCCGGCGGAGCGCCGTTCACCCCCACCACCGCGCGCGAGACATCCACGCACGGCGCAACCCGCAGCGGCACCCCGTCACAGTTGGCACCGCCCCCGCGGACCGCTGCATAGCGGATCTCGCTGCCCGACTGCTCCGCCACCAGCGCCGCCCGCGGTCCGTCCCGGTCCACCACGCACAGCGAGGTCGCGAACCACGGTATGCCTTTGCTTGCGTTGGTCGAACCGTCCACCGGGTCGACCACCACGAGCAGATCGTCACCCTCCACCCTGAACGGTGCGGCACCCGCACTGCTCTCCTCGGAGAGAACGGCGAATCCCGCGGACTCGAGCATGGCCACCACCACGTCGTCCACCACCACGTCGGCGTCGTACTGGCCGTCACGGTCGCCCGACTCCGCCCACGACTCGATCTCGTCCAGGGTGTCGGCCGCGGCATCGGCAACGTCATGGAGGAACGCCACGATGTCGCGGTCGGATGAGTGGAAGTCGAATCGTGGCACGCAACGAACGGTAGTGTGCGGTGCGTGGCGGTCATCGACATCGCGGGCTTCGTGTCCGACCTGAAGAGCCACGCCGTCGACCACGGTTTCCACGTGCACGACGAGCGCCATTTCGTCGAGACCTACTCCCTGCGCCAGCTGTGGGAGGTCGATCTCCACCCCGAGGAGGCCTGCAGCGGCCCGATCGACCTCCACGTCGCGCTCGAGGTCGACCCGCGCGCGTTGCTGTCGTTCGAGGATGCCGTGCTCGAGTTGGACGACCCCGACGGCGAGCCCCCCGAGGGTTTTGTGCTGCCGCTCGTGTTCACGTGGAGCTTCCCTCCCCTGTCCTCCCCTCCCGACCTGCTCGTGCTCGCCACGGAGGTGGCGGGCGTGGGCGGCCTCGAGCTCCCGCTCGAGATCTCAGCAATCGACTCCTTCCAGAAGGTCACGGACGCACCCGAGCGCAGCCTCAGCGTGGTGTCACGCATCGAGGTCACGCTCGCCAGCATCTACAGGGCGAACGACGAGGCGCTGTGCACCGTGCTCGACCGCTGCCGGGAGGTCAGCCTCGACCTGCTCGAGCGCGTGCCCTCCTGGAGCCCCGGCCGGGACTGACACAAGGGGAGACAATGAACCTGGCGATCGACACACTCGGCGGCCTGCCCGCCCACCCGGCCGTCGTCCACCTGCCGGTGGTGATGGTTCCGCTTGCTCTCGTGCTCACACTGCTCGCCGTGTGGCCGAGGGTACGCGCATGGGCCCTGCCCGGCGCCACTGCGGCCGCACTGCTCGGGATGGTGGGGGCGAGCCTCGCAGAGAGCAGTGGCGAGGCTCTCGAGGACAGCGTGCGACGCACTCCCCTTCTGCGCGAGCACACCGAGACTGCAGAGGCGGTGATGGCGTTCCTGGTGCCGTTCGTGCTGCTGTTGTTGGTCGCCCTCGTGCTGCACTCCGCCCGCACCGGGAGGTTCCCCCTCGCCTCGCGTCTCACGCCCCTCACAACCCGTGTCCTGCCGCGCCTGGCGGCGGTCCGCGCCGGCGTGCTCGCGGCATTCCTCGCCGTCACCTGTGTCGTGGGCGGCCTGGCCGCCTG
>JBMUAQ010000150.1:0-2025 GCA_049454855.1 Ilumatobacteraceae bacterium | reverse complement strand
ACTCGCGCCGGTGAAGGCATACGCGGCGGCGAAGGAACTCATCACCAACATGCTGGTGCCGCAGTTCCTCACCGACCGCGCGGTGCTCACCGTGGAGCAGACCCTCGCGCTCGTCGGCGAACACCGCAACCTCTGGGTCGACTTCTACGCCCGCAGCGACACGATGCTCCCGGGTTCCGACCTCGAGATCGCCATCTGCGGCCGTCACGCCGCCCTCTCGGCCTCGAAGGAGTTCCGCGACTTCGCCGACCTCTACGTGTCTGGGCTCAAGACGGCCCACATGCAGTACGACCCCGTCGACGACCGCATCGGGCCGCTCTCACCCGGCCAGGCCGTAAGCCAGCTTCTCTCCGACATCGTCGCCCACCTGCACGGCTCCACCAGGGCGACGGGCCTGAACGGACTCTGGTTCGCCCACATCCCCGACATGCTGAAGCCCGACCTGTGGTTCCTCTTCCCCGGCGGACGTCGCGTCTCGCTCCCCGTCACGGTGATCCCAGGATGACGTCGGGCGCCGCCCCGCCCGCCCGGACGCGCATCGTTCCCGTGCTCGACGGCACCGTGCACCGCGTCGACCTGCCGGGCCACGGCACGGTGGTGCTGGCGCCCGGCCGCGACTACTCCGGCGTCCGTTTCACCGACATCGACCTGGACGGTCTCACGCTCACCGACTGCAACTTCGACGGCGCCGTGCTCGACAACTGCCGCCTCGGGGGGACCGACATGTCGCGTTCGTCGTTCAACCGCGCCGTCCTCTCGGGGTGCGATCTCGACGACCCGTCGTTCTTCTGGTGTGCCATGGAGGGAACGCAGTTCCTCGGCTGCACGTCGACCGCACTGCGCCTGACCCACTGCCGCATCGAGGGGGCAGTGATCTCCGGGCGCCTCGACGGCGTGCGCATCCGCAACTGCACGTTCACCGGCACGCGTTTCACCGACGCCGCGATGAACGGCCTGACGGTGCACTTCACCACGTTCCAGGACTGCGTGATGGAACGGTCGTGGATGATGGAGAGCCAGTTCGGGAAGGTCGGCTTCGGGAACTGCGTCGTCGACCGCACGAGTCTGTGGAAGACGGTGTTCTTCAGGGTCACGCTGAAGGCATGCACGTTCGTGTCGACGGGATTCAACGAGAGCTCGTTGATCAGCTGCACCTGGGACGACACCGCCTTCCACAGCTGCCGTTTCCGTCTGCTGAAGGACCTCACCGGCCATGTGACCTGGTGCACATTCGAGCGCTGCTCCTTCGAGGAGACCGACCTCACCGAGGCCACCTTCCACAACTGCCGTTTCCTCGTGCCCTCCCATTCCATGGGAACCCGCTGGCCGGACGGCCTGGAGCCGGGCACCGACCCCATGCCCGTGTGAGCCCATGAACCCCGCCCCTGCCCGTCCGACACACCCCCTCCCTACTGTCACCGACGTGAACTGCTTCCGGCCCACGCTCCCCGGCGCGACCCGCTCCGGCCTGCCGGCGCATCCAAGAGACCGTGAGTTACATCTCGGTCTTTTGAGATGCCAATCCGCGGGGTAGCGGGCCTGTCACGTGCGGGTCGGCTCCCCCGCAGAAACAAAGGAGCACATCATGTCGGTACAGCGCGAGAAGGCGGTCCTCATCGGCCGTCGCATCGAGAACCGCGAGTTCGTCTCGCTCGACCTCCGTGGGGCGGTGATCTCAGACGTCTTCGGTCGCAACATCGTCCTCCGCAGCTGCGACCTCTCCGGCGCCACCGTCTCGTGGTGCCGCTTCGACTCGCTCGTGCTGATCGACTGCGTGCTCGACGGGTTGGTGCTGGAGAACGTGGTGGTCACCGGGGCCCTCCTGGCCGACATGGCCGCGGTCGAGTGCCACCGCGTGCTGGTGAACGGCGTGATGCACGACCCCGACCCCGAGGTGGTGCACTCGGGTGCCGAGTGGCTGCTCGAGCAGATCGAAGAGCTGTTCGCCTGACCTGCGCCGCCGGTTCAGCCCACCGTCAGCCGCAGAGTCTTCTTCGAGCGCTTGGAGCCCGTCTGCACGGTGAC
>JBMUAQ010000149.1:0-2073 GCA_049454855.1 Ilumatobacteraceae bacterium | reverse complement strand
TATGACCCATCGTGCCGATGTTCACGTGCGGCTTGTTGCGCTCGAACTTTGCCTTGCTCATGTCTTTCTTCCTGTCGTCGTTTCTGTCCGGGTTGTCAAAGTGCAGCTGGTCGGGGGCTACTCGCCCCTGACCCTCTTCACGATCTCCTGTGCAATCACATCCGGCACCTGCTGGTACGAATGGAACTGCATCGTGTAGGTCGCGCGACCCTGGGTCCGCGAACGCAGGTCGGTACTGTAACCGAACATCTCCGAAAGCGGAACCTGTGCACGCACCACCTGCGTGTTGCCGCGGGCCTCCATGCCCTCGATGCGGCCGCGACGGCTGCTGAGGTCGCCCATCACGTCGCCCATGTACTCGTCGGGGGTGACGACCTCCACTGCCATGATCGGCTCGAGCAGGACGGGCCGGGCCATCTCGGCGGCCTTCTTGAACGCCATCTGGCCGGCGATCTTGAACGCCATTTCCGAGGAGTCAACGTCGTGGTACTGGCCGTCGACCAGCTTCACGCGCACGTCCACCGTGGGGTAACCCGCGAGGACGCCGCTCTCGAGCGCCGCCTGGATGCCCTGGTTGGTGGGCTGGATGTACTCGCGCGGGATGCGGCCGCCGGTGATGGAGTCAACGAACTCGTAGCCGCCACCGGGACCGGTGGGCTCGAGCGAGATCTTCACCACGGCGAACTGACCGGAACCGCCGGTCTGCTTGATGTGGCGGTACTCCACCGACTCGACCGACTTGGTGATGGTCTCGCGGTACGCCACCTGCGGCTTGCCGACGGTTGCCTCCACGTTGAACTCGCGCTGCATCCGGTCGACGAGGATCTCGAGGTGAAGCTCACCCATGCCGGAGATGACGGTCTGGCCGGTCTCCTCGTCGGTGCGCACGCGGAAGGTGGGGTCCTCATCGGACAGTGACTTCAGGGCCTTGCCCAGCTTGTCCTGGTCGTCCTTGGTCTTCGGCTCGATGGCCACGTGGATGACGGGCTCCGGGAACTCCATGCGCTCCAGGATCACCAGGTTGCTGCGGTCGCACAGGGTGTCACCGGTGGTGGTCTCCTTGAAACCGAGGCCGGCGACGATGTCGCCCGCCATCGCGACGTCGAGGTCCTCTCGCTGGTTCGCGTGCATCAGGAGGATCCGGCCGAGGCGCTCCTTGCGCTCCTTGGTGGAGTTGTAGACCTCATCGCCCTTGTTGATGGTGCCCGAGTAGACGCGGAAGTAGGTGAGCTTGCCGAAGGGGTCGGCCACGATCTTGAACGCAAGAGCGGCGAACGGCGCGTTCTCGTCTGCCGGGCGCTCCAGCACCTCGTCGCCCTTGTTGTTGGTTCCCTGTGCCGGCGGGATGTCGAGCGGGCTCGGCATGTAATCGACGACGGCATCGAGCATCGGCTGCACGCCCTTGTTCTTGAAGGCAGAGCCGCACAGGATCGGGACGAAGTCGAACGCGAGGGTTCCCTTGCGGATCGCGCGCTTCACGTCCTCCTCGGTGACCTCCTCACCGGCGAGGTACTTCTCCATGAAGTCGTCGTCGCTGGTGGCGATGGTCTCGAGCAGCTGGGTGCGGTACTCGTTCGCCTCGTCGACCTGGTCGGCGGGGATGTCGACCTCGTCCCACTTCGCACCGAGCTCCTCGTCGCGCCAGATGAGGGCCTTCATCTTCACGAGGTCGATGAGACCGGCGAAGGGCTTGTTCGACTCGGGGCCACCCGCACCGACGGGGAGCTGGATGACGGCGGGAACCGCCTGGAGGCGCTCCTTCACCATGTCGACGGTGCGGTAGAAGTTCGCGCCGATGCGGTCCATCTTGTTCACGAAACAGATGCGCGGCACCTTGTACTTGTTGGCCTGGCGCCACACGGTCTCGGTCTGGGGCTCCACGCCTGCGACGGAGTCGAACACGGTCACGGCGCCGTCGAGCACACGCAGCGAGCGCTCCACCTCGATGGTGAAGTCGACGTGGCCGGGCGTGTCGATGATGTTGATGCGGTGGTTGTTCCAGATGCAGGTGGTTGCCGCCGAGGTGATGGTGATGCCGCGCTCCTGCTCCTGCGCCATGTGGTCCATGGTCGC
>JBMUAQ010000148.1:0-2096 GCA_049454855.1 Ilumatobacteraceae bacterium | reverse complement strand
GCGGGGGGCCGGGGGCCCCCCCCGGCGCAATCCCCCACCAAACCCGCGGCCCCCCGGCCGCCCGTAGCCCCTGCCGACGGGAGTCGGCAGACTGAGAGGATGCCCGACATGCTGAACCAGCAACGCGAGTACGTGCTGCGCACGGTGGAGGAGCGCGGCGTGCGCCTCGTGCGCATGTGGTTCACCGACGTGCTCGGCAACCTGAAGTCCTTCGCCATCAGCCCCGCCGAGCTCGAGGGTGCCCTCGAGGACGGCATGACCTTCGACGGCTCCTCCATCGACGGGTTCAGCCGCGTGCAGGAGGCCGACGTCCTCGCGATCCCCGACCCCAACACCTTCGAGATCCTCCCCTGGGTGGACTCCAAGTCCGCCGAGGCGCGCATCTTCTGCGACATCCACGACCTCGAGGGCAGCGCGTTCGAGGGCGACCCCCGACAGGTTCTCCGCCGCAACCTGCGAGCCGCACAGCGCGAGGGTTTCGAGTTCCTCGTGGCCCCCGACATCGAGTAC
Organism: Ilumatobacteraceae bacterium; assembly: GCA_049454855.1. GTDB lineage: Bacteria > Actinomycetota > Acidimicrobiia > Acidimicrobiales > Ilumatobacteraceae > UBA2093. Next base: position 1,586 of record JBMUAQ010000148.1, on the reverse strand, counting down.
TTCTACTTCGCGCCGCCGGTCGCGGGCCAGCGTCCCGTGCCGTTGGATGAGGGAAGCTTCTTCGACCTCACCACCACCGACGTCGCGTCGTCACTCCGCAAGGAGACCATCCGCACGCTCGAGACCATGGGCATCCCCGTGGAGTACTCGTTCCACGAGGACGCGCCGAGCCAGCAGGAGATCGACCTCCGCCACACCGACGCGCTCTCGATGGCCGACAGCATCATGACGTTCCGCATGATCGTGAAGGAGATCGCGGCGATGCACAGGGTGCACGCCACGTTCATGCCCAAGCCGCTCGAGGGCGTGCAGGGCTCGGGCATGCACCTGCACCTCTCGTTGTTCCGCAACGAGGACAACGCCTTCTACGACGAAGCCGACCCGTACAACCTGTCGCCCACCGCGAAGAGCTTCATGGCCGGCCTGCTGCACCACGCAGCGGAGATCACCGCGGTCACGAACCAGACGGTGAACAGCTACAAGCGCCTCGTGCCCGGTTTCGAGGCACCGGTGCACATGACCTGGGCGCGCAACAACCGCAGCGGTCTCATCCGCGTGCCGGTGCCGAAGAAGGGCAGCGCCGCCGCCACCCGCATCGAGTACCGCTCGCCCGACCCGGCGTGCAACCCGTACCTCGCGTTCTCGGTGATCCTCGCCGCCGGACTGCGCGGCGTGCGCGAGGGCTACGAACTCGCGCCCGAGGCCGACGCCAATCTGTTCGAGATGGACGACACCGCGCTCGCCAAGCTCGGGGTGCAGCAGCTGCCGCAGTCGCTGAACGACGCGCTGCGCACCATGGAGGAATCCGCGCTCGTGCACGAGGCCCTCGGTGAGCACATCTTCGACTGGTTCCTGCGCAACAAGCACCGCGAGTGGCGCCTGTACAAGACCCAGGTCACCCCGTTCGAGCTCGACACCTACCTCAGGTCGATCTGATCCGATGAACGACCGCGCCGGGAACCCGCTCGACATGGTGGTGCTCTTCCCTGCCGCGCCGTCGCCCGACATTGCCCGCACGCTCGACCTCGCCGGCTTCCGCTGGAAGTCGGTCGGGTCCGTGGAGGAGGCGAACAAGGCCGAGCCCGCGGGTGGCTGGAGCGGCGCGGTCGTGAGCCTCGACGATGACCCCGAAGCGGGCTGGGCGTTCCTGCGCACCGTGCGCAAGCGCGACAACGCGGTGCCGGCAGTGCTCGTTCTGCTGAGCGGGGCCCAGTTGGGCGATCTCGAACTTCGCGACGACCTCTTCGACGATTTCTGCCTCACGCCGTTCCACCCGCGCGAGCTCGAGGCGCGCCTGCGGCACATGTTCTCGCGCGGTGCGCTCGTGGGCGCGCGGGAGAACCTGGTGGAGCACAGTGGACTGGTGCTGAACCTCGAGACCTACCAGGCGTCGTTCAACGGAGCACCACTGGATCTCACCTTCATGGAGTACGAGCTGCTGAAGTTCCTCGCCCAGAACCCGGGCAAGGTGTTCACACGCGAGACGCTGCTGTCACGTGTGTGGGGGTATGAGTACTACGGCGGTGCCCGCACGGTTGACGTGCACATCCGGCGTCTGCGCGCCAAGCTCGGCGAGGAGCACGCGA
>JBMUAQ010000147.1:0-2106 GCA_049454855.1 Ilumatobacteraceae bacterium | reverse complement strand
CGCCGACGAATGCGCCGACACGACTCTAACCCCCATGTCACCTCCCGCCCGTGGTGACCCTCGAGCCACCCGGAAATGAAAATGTACTAGACGGGTGTTCCTCGGCTCAGAGGAACGTGCGGAGGTCCCTGAGCCGGACGTCGTTCGAGAACACCTCGACCGGGGGGTTCGTGGGCAGGCGCAGCGCACGCTGGATGATCCGGCAGGTAGTGTGCTGGTTGTACTCCGCCAGCGTGACCGCCCAGCCGTCGCGGCCGGCGCGCGCTGTGCGGCCAGAGCGGTGCAGATAGGTCTTGTGGTCCATCGGCGGTTCGTAGTGCACCACCAGTGCGACGTCGTCGATGTCGATGCCGCGGGCTGCCACGTCGGTGGCCACCAGGATGGTCAACTCGCCACGGGTGAACCGTGCCAGGGCCTTCTCGCGCGCGGCCTGGGTGAGGTCGCCGTGGATGGCAGCCACCTTCGCGCCGAGTTCGTCCAGCTTGTCGGCGACACGGTCACACAGGCGCTTGGTGTCGCAGAACACCACGGTCTTGCCGGCGGCCTGCGCCATGGTGTTGACGACCTTGTCCTTGTCCATGCGGTGCACCGCGAGGAAGAGGTGGTGCATCGTGCCCACGGTGTCGGTGGGGGCATCAATCGACACCTCCTCGGGGTTCTTCATGTAGCGGCGGACGAGGTTGCCCACCTGGCCGTCGAGCGTGGCCGAGAACAGCATCGTCTGGTGCTCGCCGGTGACGTGGCGCAGCACCCACTCGACCTGCGGGGTGAAGCCCTCGTCGGCCATGCGGTCGGCCTCGTCCAGCACCACCACCTGCACGTCGTCCATCACGACCTCGCCGGCCTTCATGAGGTCGATGAGGCGAAGCGGCGTGGCCACCACGATCTCGACGCCCTTCTCCAGCGCGTCGATCTGGTCGTCGCGCGATGCCCCGCCGTACACCGCCAGGGTGCGCACGTTGCACGCCCTGCCGATGGGCTCGAGCACCTCGGCCACCTGCAGCGCGAGCTCGCGGGTGGGAACCAGCACGAGACCACGGGGCGCGCGGACGCGCGCGGCAGGGTCGATTCGCGCGATCATCGGCACGCCGAAGGCGAGTGTCTTTCCCGAGCCGGTGCGGGCACGACCGCAGAGGTCGACGCCACGCAGTGCCACGGGGATGGCCTCGGTCTGGATGGCAAACGGTGCCGAGAACCCGGCACGCGCAAGACCTTCGTCGACCTCGGCCGGCACGCCGAGCGCCGCGAATCCGGTGGGTGTCTGCACCGAAGGGGTGTCTGCGGGGGGCTTCGACATGGCTACTGAAGGGTATCGGTCACGGCGCCCCGGGCCTGACCCGTGGCTCAGTTATTCCTGACTCCCGAAACAGTGGATACGGGTGGCTCCGGTGAATAGGGTTGCACCTCGCTGCGCCGGCACCGAGCCGGCCAGAAAGGACCAACCAACAACGGATCAGCACCGAGCAAAAGTCGTACGGACCGGGTCACCATGACAACGGCGTGCGCCACCCGCCACGGGCGAACCCTCTACTTCACAGGTAGGAGTTCTCATGGACGCACAACTCGCACAACCGGACGGCACGCAGACGCGTGGCGGCAAGGGAACCGCGTACGACTGGCAGATGCTGCTTGTCCCCGCAGAGCCGCACTTCACGGCCGAACTGACGGATCTGATCGACGACGAGTTCGTCACCGAGCGCGACTAGTCGATACCCATCGCTGACACCACGAACCCCCGGATCCCCGCGCGCGTGCTCGTGCTCGGGTGCGGGAGCGTTGCCCAGTGCACCGTTCCGCTCCTCATCTCCGACGTCGGCCTCGACCCCGCCTCCGTGACGGTCGTCGACTTCGTCGACAACCGTCACCGCATCGCCGACTCCCTCGCCAGGGGTGTGAGGTGGGAACAGGGCCGGGTCACGCGCGAGAACCTCGATGAGTTCCTGTCGGCACGGGTCGGCGAGGGCGACATGCTCCTCGACCTCGCCTGGAACATCGACGCCCCCACCATCATCGACTGGTGCCGCACACACGGCGTGCGCTACCTGAACACCTCGGTCGAGGTGTGGGACCCATACGCCGACATGGCGGCCACCGACCCCCTCGATC
>JBMUAQ010000146.1:0-2130 GCA_049454855.1 Ilumatobacteraceae bacterium | reverse complement strand
AGAGTTGGCTAACCGTGCCGTAGATCGCCTTCTTCGCATCAATAACCGTTCAGAATCCCGGCACCCTCCCCGTAGGCGACCAGGTCCTTCAGTCGGCGGTTCTCGTCGACGACGTTGCCGTAGTCGGTGATCCCGTGCCATGCATTCTCCACGGGGCGCACGACCACGCGCGTCACCCGCTCGACCGGCCGGAAGAGCGTGCCGAACACCGACCGCATGCCGTTCACCGCTCCGCTGCCGCGCAGGTCGAGCGTGATGAGCATCACCGACGTGAGGGCGAGCAGGAGGATCGCCCTCCGTCTGGTGAACGTGTTGCCCGCCACGGGGACTCCTACTGGAGGTCGATCCCCGGCGAGGACATCATGCCGCGCATCGCCTCGATGTTCTCGAGTGCCCGGCCCGAGCCGATCGCCACTGCGTACAGCGGGTCGGGGGCCACGTAGCAGGGCATGCCGGTCTCGTGCGAGATGCGCTGGGTGAGCCCGGTGAGCAGGGCGCCGCCGCCGGACAGGCAGATGCCCCGGTCCATGATGTCGGCGGCCAGCTCGGGCGGGGTCCGGTCGAGGGTGGACTTCACGGCATCAATAATGGCAGTCACGGGCTCGGCTATGGCCTCACGCACCTGCTCGCTCGACAGTTCGATGGTCCGGGGCAGGCCGGTGACGGTGTCGCGGCCCCCGAGATCGGCGGTGAGCTCGTGCGCCAGGGGCCATGCGGAGGCCATGGCGATCTTCACGTCCTCGGCGGTGTTCGCCCCGATGTCGAGGGAGAACTGGGTGCGCACATAGGTGATGATGGCCTCGTCGAGCTCGTCGCCCGCCACCCGTACTGACTGAGCCACCACGATTCCCCCGAGGGAGATCACGGCGACCTCAGTGGTGCCGCCGCCGATGTCCACGATCATGTTCCCGCTCGGCTCGTGCACCGGGAGATCGGCACCGATGGCCGCAGCCATGGGCTCCTCGATGATGTGCACGGGGCGTCGCGCGCCCGCGTACTCGGCGGCGTCCTGCACGGCCCGTTGCTCCACCCCGGTGATGCCGGAGGGAACGCAGATGACCATGCGGGGCTTGCTCCAGCGACTGGTGGAGATGCGCTGGATGAAGTAGCGAAGCATCTTCTCGCACACGTCGAAGTCGGCGATGACGCCGTCCTTCAGGGGCCGGATCGCCTCGATGTGCTTGGGTGTCCGCCCGAGCATCCGCTTCGCCTCGAGCCCCACGGCCACGGGCCTGCCGTCGCGGGTGTCGATCGCCACCACGGACGGTTCGTTCAGCACGACGCCCTGGCCCTTCACATAGACGAGCGTGTTCGCCGTGCCGAGGTCGATCGCGATGTCACGACCGATGGCAAGGGGGTTGTTGCGGCTCATCGACAGGGTCTCCTCGGCGGGTTCGGCGACCCGACAGACGGTGATTCGGTATGGATGGTAACGAAGCCCCGCTCAGAGGGAGGGGAAGAAGATCTTCAGTTCGCGCTCTGCGGAGGCCGCGGAATCGCTTCCGTGCACCAGGTTCTCCGTGAACTCGGTGCCGAGATCGCCGCGGATGGTGCCGGGGGCGGCCTTCGCCGGGTTCGTGGTGCCCATCATGGTGCGCACGATCTCCCAGGTGTCGTCGGGGCCCTCGACGGCCATCGCCACCACCGGGCCGCGCGACATGAACGCCACGAGGTCGGCGTAGAAGCCCTTGCCCACGTGCTCCTCGTAGTGGCGCTCGAGGGTCGCCGCGTCGAGTGTGCGCAGCTCCATCGCCGCGACCCGGAGGCCCTTCCGCTCGAAGCGGCCCACGATCTCGCCGACGAGACCACGCTCGACGGCATCGGGCTTGAGGAGAACGAGTGTGCGCTTGGACATCCCATCAGGCTACGGGCGTGCGGTGCGATTCGGCCCGTGACCGGCGCCGGGAGGCAGGCCGCTCAGGGCAGGACGCGCCTGAGATGCGGCCGCGCCGCACCCACCACGTACAGCGAGCCCGCAACGAGGATGGCGTCGTCGGAGGACGCATCTCGCAGTGCTCGGTCACATGCCTGCTCCACCGTCGCGGCCTCCACCACGTCGCTGCACCCGAGTGCGCGTGCCGCCGCCGCGACCTCGGTTCTCGTAACCATCGGGATCATCGTCTCGCTGAC
>JBMUAQ010000145.1:0-2244 GCA_049454855.1 Ilumatobacteraceae bacterium | reverse complement strand
TCGCGCTCCGCGGCCGCGCACTCCGCGACACGTTCCGCATAGCCCGAACCCTCGAGGGTTCGGTGTGCCACGAAGCGCACCACGAAGGTGACGTCCCCGGGCACTGCCACGTGCGTGACCGCGAGTGACCTGCAGTCGATCAGCGTGGCACTGCCCGCACGCGCGGACGCGATGCACAGCTGGTCCATGATCCCTGTGGGCACCCCCGTGGCACGGTGCTCGGCGCGCCGGGTGAGAAGTGCCAGCTCCGTAGCGTCGCCGTCGAACCCGAAGGCGAGCGCCGCCGCTATCTCCAGTGCGGCGCTCGACGAGAGTCCCGCCCCCACGGGGATCGTGGTGGTGACGTGACCGCGGATCCGGCGCACCGCCAGGCCGGCCTCCCGCATCTCGGCCGCGACAGCCTCGGGGTACCGGAGCCAGTCGGGGTCGCTTGCGTCGTCCGAGGTGAGTTCGGTGGGGCCGTCGACGGCCTCAAAGGAGAGGGTGGTGCGGCGGTCGATCGCCATGGGCAGCACGAGCCCGCCGGTGTAGTCGGTGTGGTCCCCGATCAGGTTCACGCGCCCGGGAACGACCACTCGGCTCACGCGCCGAAACTACCCCCGCCGCCGCGGAAGTATCGTCTGCGCCATGACCGACCGGGGGGAGTGGGAGCGGCGCTACGCGGGGTCGCGCGTGCGCGACGCACGGTTCGCCACGATGTCGGGCATCCCGCTCGAGCCCGTGTACGGGCCGGAGGGTGCGGAGTTCCCCGGGGTGTTCCCCTACACCCGTGGGCCGTACGTGTCGATGTACCGCAGCAAGCTGTGGACGATGCGCATGTTCGCCGGCTTCGGCACGGCCGAGGACACGAACGAGCGCTTCCGCGAGATCATCCGCGCCGGCGGTGACGGACTGTCGACCGCGTTCGACATGCCCACGCTGCTCGGGCTCGACAGCGACGACCCGATGGCCCTCGGCGAGGTGGGCCGCTGCGGCGTGGCAATCGACTCGCTCGCCGACATGCGCGACCTGTATGCCGGCATCGACCTCGGCTCCATCACCACGTCGATGACCATCAACTCGCCCGCCGCGCCGGTGCTCGCGATGTTCGTGGCACAGGCGGAGGAGGCGGGGATTCCGCGGTCCGCGCTGGGCGGCACGCTGCAGAACGACATCCTGAAGGAGTACCAGGCACAGAAGGAGTTCGTGTTCCCGCCGCGACAGTCGATGCGGCTCGTGCGCGACGTGATCTCGTTCACCGCTGCCGAGATGCCGAAGTGGCACAGCGTGTCGATCAGCGGCTATCACATCCGCGAGGCGGGCAGCACGGCGGCCGAGGAGCTCGCGTTCACGCTGGCGAACGGCTTCGCGTACGTGGAGCTCGCGCGCGAGGCGGGCCTCGACACCGATGCGTTCGCACCGCGCCTGTCGTTCTTCTTCAACGCCCACATCGACTTCTTCGAGGAGGTCGCCAAGTACCGTGCCGCGCGACGGCTGTGGGCACGGTGGATGCGCGACCGCTACGGCGCGCGCGACGAGCGCTCGATGCAGATGCGGTTCCACGCCCAGACCGCGGGCGTCTCGCTCACCGCGCAGCAGCCCGAGGTGAACATCGTGCGCACCGCGCTCGAGGCACTCGCAGCGGTGATGGGCGGGGCGCAGTCGCTTCACACGAACTCGATGGACGAGGCCCTGGCCCTGCCCACCGAGAAGGCGGCGCGCATCGCACTGCGCACCCAGCAGGTGATCGCGCACGAGTCGAACGTGGCCCACGTGGCCGACCCGCTCGGCGGCTCGTGGTTCGTGGAGGAGCTCACCGACGAGATGGAGCGCCGGGCAGGGGCGATACTCGCGGAGATCGATGGGTTCGGGTCGGGGAGCATGCTCGAGGGCTGCATCGCCGGCATCGAGGACAACTGGTTCCAGGGCCGCATCGCCGACAGCGCGTACGAACTGGAACGTGCGTTCAACGCGGGGGAGCGCACCGTGGTGGGCGTGAACCGTTTCACCGACGGCGACGACGGCGGCATCGACATCCTGCGCATCGGCAGGGAGCAGGAGCAGCGCCAGCGCGAGCGTCTCGCCACGGTGCGCCGCGGGCGCAACGATGCAGCGGTGGCCGACGCGCGTGAACGCCTCGCATGCGATGCTGCCGACCCCTCCGTGAACCTCATGCCCGCTCTGATCGAAGCCTCGCGCGCCATGGTGACCCTCGGCGAGATGATGTCGACGCTGTCGGGGGTGTTCGGCCGCCACACCGAGGTG
>JBMUAQ010000144.1:0-2287 GCA_049454855.1 Ilumatobacteraceae bacterium | reverse complement strand
TGGATGCATCGGCGCGGCCCCCCACGACCACAGCGATCGCCTCCACGAGCATGGTCTTTCCCGCGCCGGTCTCGCCCGTGACCACGGTGAAGCCGCTGCCGAACTGGACGGACGCACGGTCGATCACCCCGAGGTTCTCGAGGGCGAGCTCCACCAGCATCAGCGGTACGCCAGACAGAACTTCGACTTCAACACCTGGTGGAACCGCATCTCCTCGAACCTCACGAACCTGGCGATGTCGCCGGGGGCATCCACCTCCACAACATCACCGGGGCGCAATGTGTGCACGAGGTCACCGTCGGCGGCGACATGCACACCGCGGTGACCGAGAACCTCGATGCGGATCCGCTCCGCAGGGTCGAGGACGAGCGAACGGTCGAACAGCATGTGCGGGGACACCGGCGTCAGCAGCATCGCCCGCATCCTCGGGGACACGATCGGTCCCCGCGCCGACATCGAGTACGCGGTGGAACCCGTGGGCGAGGCCACGATGAGTCCGTCCGTGGCGTACGTGGTGAAGTGCGCGCCGTCGATGTCGACAGAGAGCCGGGCCGTGTGACCGGTCTCCTTCTTCTCCACGACCACCTCGTTCAGCGCCCGGTGCTCCCCCCGGTACGAACCCCCGCTCCATGTCCGCAGTCGCAGCATCATGCGGTCGTCATGACGCCACCTGTCGCCCTCGGGTGACGTGAGATACGTCTCGAGCGCCTCCACCGCGAGCCCCGCCTCGACCGACGCCAGGTACCCGAGCTGGCCCACGTTCACGCCGATCACCGGCACGGGACGGCCCGCGAGGGCACGCACCGAACGCAGCATCGTGCCGTCCCCGCCGATCGACACGAGAACGTCGACCCCGGTGAAGGCATCATCGGCCTCCATATCGCCGGCACCCTCCATGGTGGAGATGTCGGACACGGGAACGACACACGCGTGCCCGTGCCGCGTGCACCAGTTCGCAACCGCACGGCCGATGGCAACGGCGTCCTCACGGAACCTGTGGATGCCGACACCGACCCGAGCCATGACCACAACCCTACGGTCGCACGGGTGCGGAGGCGTGCAGCAGGAACTCGGTGTTGCCGTCCTGCCCCTTCAGCGGCGACTCGACTGTCCCCTCCACCGTCCAGCCGAGACGACGGACCTCGTCAGCCACCTGTGCCACCGCGGACTCATGGAGATGCGGATCAGTGATCACCCCCCTGCCGCGGGAGGCCTCCACCCTGCCCACCTCGAACTGAGGCTTCACCAGCAGCACCATCTCGGCCACGGGAAAGCCGTCCTCGGGCGAGACCAGACCCACGAGTGCCGGCAGAACCGTGACGAGGGAGATGAACGACAGGTCTGCCACCACGAGCGACACGGGGAACGGCATGTCGGACGGACCGAGGTCACGGACGTTCACCTGCTCGCGCGACACCACACGCGGGTCTGAGGAGATGCGTTCGTGGAGCTGGTTGCGGCCCACGTCGACAGCGAACACCCGCCGCGCACCGCGGGAGAGCAGACAGTCTGTGAACCCGCCCGTGGACGCCCCCGCATCCAGCACCGAACGACCCTCCACGGCGACCCCGAGACGCAACAGACCGCCCTCGAGTTTCTCGCCACCCCTGCTGACGAAGCGACGCTGGCGGATGATCTCGATCGGTTCGGAATCAGCGACGAGCCGCGAGGCCTTCTCTGCGATCACACCGGCCACGGTCACCAGACGCTCGTCGATGAGGCCGCACGCCTCGCTGCGGCTGTGTGCGAGACCGCGCCTCACCATCGCCGCATCGAGTCTCACCCGCACCGGGGCGAGGCTAGCGATGGTCAGCCGAGCAACAGGTCCACGACTGACGAGAGGTCATCACCCACGATGCTCCCCGCGGGTGCCTCCGCCGCATCCCCGACGCCGCTCAGGACGAATCCGAACCTGCTACCGAGTTCGCGCGCGAGCAGCCCGTCGGTCTGCACCTTGTCGCCGATGACCACCATTCGTCCGGGCTCGGTGCCGGCGAGCCTGGCCCTCACGAGGTCGATCATCGGCCCGTGTGGTTTGCCCGTGATGATCGGTTCGACCCCCGCGGCAACCGCCACTGCAGCGAGCACCGCCCCGCCACCGGGGACCGGTCCATCGGGAGTGGGGTACGAGTTGTCGGCGTTGCTCCCGATCAACCGCGCGCCCGCGCGCACCGCCCTCATGCAGGCAGACAGCACGTCGTAGTCGAACTCGCGGTACAGACCGACGACCACTGCGTCATAGGTGCCGCCCGCTCCGCGGCCTTCATGGGCCCCCGACACGCGGCCG
>JBMUAQ010000143.1:0-2328 GCA_049454855.1 Ilumatobacteraceae bacterium | reverse complement strand
CCGCTGCCGCTGTGGGGCTTCCTCGACAACCTGTGGAGGTACCGGGACGGGATGATCTACCTGTCGCCCGCACCTCTGTACCACTCCGCGCCACAGGCGGCCGTGGGCCTCACGCTGCGGCGCGGCGGCACGGTGATCGTGATGGAGCACTTCGACCCCGAGGAGTACCTGCGGCTCGTCGAGCGCCACCGGGTGACGCACAGCCAGTTGGTGCCCACGATGTTCAGCCGCATGCTGAAGCTCCCCGAGGAAGTGCGCAACCGCTACGACCTCTCCAGCCTCGAGATTGCCATTCATGCGGCGGCGCCATGCCCGGTGCAGGTGAAGGAGCAGATGATCGAGTGGTGGGGGCCGATCATCCACGAGTACTACGGGGCAACGGAGGGTCTGGGGTTCGCCGCGTGCGACACCGCGGAGTGGCTGGCCCACCGGGGAACGGTGGGGAAGATCGTCCTCGGCGAGCTGCACGTGCTGGACGACGAGATGAAGCCGTCGCCGAAGGGCGAGCCCGGGACGCTCTGGTTCTCCTCCGGTTCGGCGTTCACCTATTTCAACGACACCGAGAAGACGAAGGAATCCACGTCGCCCGACGGCACCATGACCACCGTGGGCGATGTGGGATACGTGGACGACGACGGGTTCCTGTACCTCACCGACCGTGCCACGTTCATGATCATCTCGGGCGGCGTGAACATCTACCCGCAGGAGTGCGAGAACCTCCTCATCACCCACCCGAAGGTGGCCGATGCCGCGGTCTTCGGGGTGCCGAACGAGGACCTCGGCGAGGAGGTGAAGGCGGTGGTGCAGCTCATGCCCGGCGTGGAGCCCGGCAAGGACGTCGAGCGCGAGCTCATCGAGTTCTGTGCCGCGAACCTGTCGCGCCAGAAGGTGCCCCGCTCGATCGACTTCGAGGCCGAACTGCCCCGTCTGCCCACGGGGAAGCTGTACAAGAAGCCGCTCCGCGAGCGGTACTGGGCCGGCCACGGCTCGCGCATCCTCTAGGCATCCGCTACCCGCGGGGCACGCACGCCGGGGCCCGGCGACCTACCCTTTGTCGATGGCACGGATCGTCATGGTGGGTGCGGGCAGCACTGTGTTCGCCCGGAACCTGATGGGCGACATCCTGTCGTGGCCCGAGCTCGCCGCATCCACCATCGTCCTTCACGACATCGACGAGGAGCGGCTGCGCACGTCCGAAGTGGTGGGCCGCAGGATCGTGGCCACCCTCGGAGTGCCGGCAACGGTGGAGGCCACCACCGACCGTCGCGCCGCGCTGGCGGGCGCGGATTACGTGATCACCATGTTCCAGGTCGGTGGCTACAGGCCATCGACGGTGGTGGACTTCGAGGTGCCGAAGCGTTACGGCCTCCGCCAGACCATTGCCGACACGCTCGGTGTCGGCGGCATCATGCGCGGCCTGCGCACCGTGCCCGTGCTGCTCGACGTGTGCCGCGACATGGAGGAGCTCTGCCCCGACGCGGTGCTGCTGAACTACGTGAACCCGATGAGCATGCTGTGCTGGGCGGTGTCGCGGGCGTCCAGCATCCGCACGATCGGCCTGTGCCACAGCGTGCAGCACACGGCGCACCAGCTCGCCGCCGACATCGGGGTGGATCCCGACGAGCTCGACTACGAGTGCGCGGGCATCAACCACATGGCGTTCTACCTCCGCTTCGGCCGGCGCGGCCCGGGGGGAACCGAGGACCTCTACCCCCGAATCGCGCAGTTCGCACGCACCATGCCCGCACCGCTGCGCGGTGAGGAGAAGCGCAGCGACGGCGGTGTGGAGGGGCTGTCGGATGCGGTGCGGTACGAGATGTTCCGCAGGCTGGGTTACTTCGTCACGGAGTCGAGCGAGCACTTCAGCGAGTACGTGCCGTGGTTCATCAAGCGCGACCGGCCGGAGCTGCTCGACGAGTTCGGCATCCCGCTCGACGAGTACCCGAGACGCTGCGAGCGCCAGATCGACGGGTGGGAGCGCATGCGTGTGCGTCTCGAGGACCCGTCGCGTCCCCTGCGCGTCGAGCGCAGCATGGAGTACGGCAGCGCGATCATCCGTGCCATGGAGACGGGTGAGCCCTGCACCGTGTACGGGAACGTTCCGAACCGGGGCCTGATCCCTAATCTCCCCGGAGACTGCATCGTGGAGGTGCCGTGCGTCATCGACCGGGACGGCATCCACCCGCGTTCGGTCGGTGCGGTGCCGCCGCATCTCGCGGCCCTCATGCAGACGAACATCAACGTGCAGTCGCTCACCGTCGAGGCGGTGTTGACAGGAAGGCGCGAGCACGTGTACCACGCAGCGATGCTCGACCCCCACACTGCGGC
>JBMUAQ010000142.1:0-2525 GCA_049454855.1 Ilumatobacteraceae bacterium | reverse complement strand
CCCCGTTCCGCCGCTAGCGGGACGGGGCGTCGGCGTCAGCCCTCAACGCGGACCCACTTCCCATCCTGCTCGCGGATCGTGACCGGCCACCCACTGTACTGCCCGGTCGGCTCCCGCAACGGATCGGTGCCGCGGGGCCAGCACTCGATCCGGATGGTGCGCCGTGCCTTGTCGAAAACGACGATCCCGTAGCCGGTGGCGCGGTCATGGATGACCGCCGGCGTGCGTCCCGTCACCCGGGGGTTGGCCACCGCGTGCACCGTCATTCGGTTGCCGAGGGCATCGACGAAATCGCCGGTGTACGCTGGTTGCCCGGGTAGCGGCTCGTGCCCGGAAGGGACCGTCGGCCACCATCGGCGCGGCCAGATGTTGTTCACCGCCGGACCCGTGAAGACGAACCCCGCGTCGGCGAACTCGTTGACGCCGTACTGGATCACGCTCGCGAGGTGCTGATCGCCCGCGAGATGGAACGCCCGGGCTTGCTGGAGGATGCGCAACGTGGCATCGCGCTTGTCCTGCGGCCAGCCGTTCGTGTCCATGTCGCCGGCGGGGACATCACCGACGACGTAGTCGCCGAGCCGCGGGATCGGCAGGTTCGGAATCTCCTCGCCACTGGTGCTGCCCTTCGGTAACGTATGCGCAGCGCAAAACGGTGTCTGCGAGAGCACGACCTTGAACGCCGCGCCCTCGCTCCAATCCGCGGCCCAGGCCTCGAGGAACCGTTCCTGACGCGCCCCGAGTAACTCGGCGCCAGGATGGTGGCGGTGCAGGGTGTGATCGAATGCCGCATTGGTCGCGAAGCCGTTCACGACCTTCGCGTCCGCGGGAAGGACGCGCACGGGCGCCGACTTGAACTTGCGGTCCTCGAGGATGGCAAAGCTCACGCCGGCATAGTTCCAGTGCGTGTAGTAGACGCCGATTCCTTGCGCGACCGGCGTCGGATCGTACGCATCGGGCAGATGCCCGGTCTGCGCACGCTGTACAAGGTTCACCCACGCCGCCGACATCTTGTACCCGCCCTGATCCTGCGATGGCGCGCCCCAACCGCGCTCCGTCGGCGCTGCCACGCCGCCTGCGCCCCAGATGTTCCCATGATACACATCATGGTCATCCGTGATCATCACCGACGGCACGTGACGGAAGAGGTCGCGGTAGGACCAGCCGAACATGTACCACTTCCGCAGATAGTCGAGACTCGACCGTTCGATCGGCCCGCGCTGGATGCCGAATCCGCCGTGACTCTCGTAGAACTGGTCGCCGAGGAAGACCACCGCGTCGGCGTGGTGCGGCCGTACATGCGCGACGACGTCGGCATCGGGGAAGCCGTGGTCGGCGTTGCAGCTAAAGACCGCCAGCTTCACCTGCGCCTGGTCCCGGGGTTCTCGGGCGATCGTCCCCTCGTAGTCATAGGTCCGTTCGCCGTCCGCGAGGGGGAGGATCACCCGCACGCGGTAGGGGAAGGCGCGGCCGGCATCCCAGCCGGTCACGCGGACCGCAGCCGTGCGAGAGAGGGGGTCGATCGTCGGCCGGCCGATGGTGCGCCAGTGCCGACCCTCGCGCACCTCCACCATCACCCGATGACCGGCGATGGTCTCGATCGGCACCACCTGCGCGGTGAACTTGAGCACGCCGCGATGGAGCGTGTACTGCGCGAAGCAGATCGGGCCGAACGTCGCGGTGCTGTCGTGCTCCACCTTCTCGCCCGCTATCTGCCACGCAGCGAACCGAGCGGTCGTGACGTGGGCCGCGTTGGCTTCTGGGACATCGACGTGACTGAGGAGGGCGACGGTCCCGATCATCTCGCGCGCGGCGACCGCGTCGTGGTGCACGGTGGCGAGCACCCGGCCGGTGCCGGCATCGACGGCGGTGAGGGTGAGTCGATACCTCGCACCATCAGGCCTCGCGGCGAGGCGCAGTCGGATGGGGCCCGTCGCATCTACCCGGTCCGCTCCCACACGCGCGCCGATCCGTAGGACGCCGTCCCCCGTGAGGCCGACGTCCAATCCGGTACCGTAAACGGCCGCAGACCGCACATCGTCGCGGGGACCCTTGGCGCCAAGCCGAAAGCCGATCAGGCTGGGTGCCCGCGCCGGGGCGTCCGGCGCCTCGGTCATGGGCACACGCGAGACGGTGACCGCCGTCTCGAACGGCGCCATCGCGGGTCCGAGCCGATGCGTGAGGCAGTGCAGGGTACGCTGGCGGCCGGCCTGGACACACTCCACCTGCCCGGCAACGATGCGCCAATCCTGCAGGCGATTCCCCCAATACTCCGGACCAGCCCATGGGGCGTCCGGCCAGTCCTGCCAGGCGCTATCGAACCGCGTCGCGGGGGCGGGCGCAGGTAATGCGGCGACGCGGCGTGGGATCCACCAGGGCCACAAGCCCAGGGACGTGAGGAGCCTGAGTACCTCTCGACGATTGATCACAAGGCAGCCGGTGGTGGGGAGGTACCCCGCGCCGATCGGGCGTGCGCGCGTGGGGCAGCGGGGGGCGCGCCGCGGCGGTGGGTGCCGCCGCGACGCGCC
>JBMUAQ010000141.1:0-2551 GCA_049454855.1 Ilumatobacteraceae bacterium | reverse complement strand
CAGGGATCATCGCGACGGTGTCGCCACCCCAGAGGCCGGGCGGTGGCTTTGCATTCTCGCTCAGCACTCCGATGGTGCAGCTGGTGCACGACCTCAAGTCGGCCGGGAGGGCCGTGGGCATCCTCACCAACAACGTGCGCGAGTTCCGCGAGTTCTGGTGGCCTCTGATGGATTTCGCCTCCGTGTTCGACACGATCGTGGACAGCCACGAGGTGGGCATGCGCAAGCCGAACCCCGCGATTTACCTGCACACACTGGGGCTTCTCGGCGCCGAGCCGGCACGGACGGCGTTCCTCGACGACCTGGTTGCGAACGTCGACGCGGCGCGGAAGCTCGGCGTCCACGGCGTGCACGTGGAGGAGGATCAATCCTCCGCCATCAGCGAGACCCGTCGCCTCGCAGGCATCGACTGACGGTCAGTTCCCGAAGATGGCGTGAAGGATCGCCGAGACCGACAGTCGTGCCGACTCGGCCGTGAGGTCATCGGGCTGGCCGAACTCGCAACCGACGCGGGAGGTGACCACGCCGTGAGCCCAGAGGGCCACTGCACGTAGATTCACCTCCGGGTTGACCCATCCCCTCCGGACCGACTCGGCGAACGCCCCGGCGATGCGGTCCGCGTACTCGGCATCGATGAGAACAAGTGCCTCGCGGAGGGCCGGGCGGGAGACCGCAGACCCGATGACCTCGGCATGCAACCGACGTCCTGAGGCACGCTCGGGGCCGAACACGAAGCTCAGTGCCTCCTCGATGTTCGTGCGGAGTTCGGCACCGGAGGACGCTGACTCGATCTGCGCGATGACGTACGCGGCGGCGAGGGCCGACGAACGCCTGTACCGCTCGGCCTGGGCCGCGACCACCAGACCCTCGCGGCTGCCGAAGGCGCGGTAGAGAATCGGCGGGGTGACCCCGCACTCACCGGCGATGGTGTTGGTGCGGATGGCGGCCTCTCCGCCCTTCTCGATGACCTCGATGGTTCTCTCGAGGATCCTCTCGACCGACGTCAGTTTCGTGCTCGTCCTGTGACGGGCGGCAGCCATGACGACGAGGGTAGTGCTCGCCCACCGAGGCCGCACAGGTGCCGGTCACCCGCACCGCACCTGCATGGTGGAGCGCCGCGGCGGCGGCACGGAGAGTGGCCCCGGTGGTGACCACGTCGTCGACCACGACGACGTGCAGTCCACGCACCGAGGTGCTCGCCGCGAACGACGGACCCGTCAGTCGTGCCCTGCGGTCACGTCCGGTCTGGCCCGCGGGGTCGAGGCGCTCCAGCACGCGGGCCCATCCGATGCCGCACATTGCGGCCACATGCCGGGCAATCAACTCCGCCTGGTCGAAGCCACGCCTGCGGCGGCGCGCCGCCGACGTGGGTGCCCAGGTGACGAGATCCGCACCGGCGGGCACGAGGCCCGACATCCGCTGCGCAATCGAACGCGCAGTGCGGCGTCGGTTGCGGTACTTGAGCGCAAGTACCAACCGGCGCAGCTCGCCTTCGAACTCGCCGACCGCCACCACGCTCACCTCGACGGTGTGTCCGCCCCCGCAATCAACCGTCTCTGTACGGTGTACAGCCGTGCCTCCCGGAGCCATGTCACCCGCCTCCCCCCGTCCGCTCCGGGAGAACTTCCCCGAGCGTTTCCTCAGATGTGCGGCGGGGCTCGCCATGTTCGGCACGGGTATCGCGTTCTTCGTGGAGTCCTCGCTCGGGGTTCCTCCCTGGGACGTGTTCCACCAGGGCATCGAGCAGATCACCGGCCTGCCGCTCGGCACGAACATCGTGCTGGTGTCGTTCTTCGTGCTGCTGCTGTGGATCCCACTGCGGATCAGACCGGGCCTCGGCACGCTCATGAACGCCGTGCAGATCGGCCTCGTCGAGAACGTGGCCCAGACCTGGCTGCCGAGCCCCGACAACCTTGCGGTGAGGCTCGCGTTCCTCGTCCTCGGAATGGTCTCGATCGCGGCGGGGTCGGGTCTCTACATCGGCGCAGGACTCGGCAGCGGTCCGCGCGACGGCCTCATGCTCGGGCTGAACGCCCGCTTCGGCATCAGCATCAGGGCGGCGCGCACCGTCGTCGAGGTCACCGTGATGGTGGTGGGCCTCCTGCTCGGCGGCACCGTCGGCGCGGGCACGTTCGTGTTCGCCCTCGGCATAGGACCTCTCGTGCAGGTGACACTCCGGTTGTTCCGCATGTCACCCGCGGCGCGCGATGCGGCCGAGGGTGAGGCACTCGAGACCTGAACACGGCCCCGGAGGGGCCGGCGCCGGCCTAGTAGCGGTAGTGCTCGGGCTTGAAGGGTCCGGACGGGTTCAGGTCGAGGTACTCGGCCTGTTCGTCCGTGAGCTTCGTGAGCTTCACACCGAGTGCATCGAGGTGCGCACGGGCGACCTGCTCGTCGAGGTGCTTGGGAAGCACGTACACGCCGGTCGGGTAGTTCTCGAGGTTGTTGAACAGTTCGATCTGTGCAATCACCTGGTTCGAGAACGAGCACGACATCACGAAGCTGGGGTGGCCGGTGGCGCACCCGAGGTTCACGAGGCGGCCCTCGGCCA
>JBMUAQ010000140.1:0-2621 GCA_049454855.1 Ilumatobacteraceae bacterium | reverse complement strand
GCGGCCCCAGATGCTCGCGACCACCGTGGCACCCACTGCCTCGAGTCGCGGGAGAGAGTCGCTGCACCACGCGACGACGCCGGGACCCTCGAGCCCGACGGCGTTCAGCATGCCGCTCCCCGCCACGTGCACCCGCGGCGCCGGATTGCCGGGCCAGGGGTCAACATGCAGCGACTTCACCACCACTGCTCCCAGGGCCGAGAGGTCCATGCGGTGCGAGAGCTCGGTGTCGTGACCCGCCGTGCCCGACGCGGTCATGACCGGGTTGCGCAGGGTGACACCACCCACGGTGACCGGCCCGAGATCGGGTGAGTCGCGACGGAACACGCTCATGCCTTCCCGTGGTACTCCTGGAGCGAGCGCACCTCGACCTCCGAGTCGCGCTGCTCGACCAGACCGTTCACCGCGGCGAGCGCTGCCTCCACGGTGGTGACGGAGGGAACCCTGTTCGCATTCGCGGTCTTGCGGATTGCCTCGCCGTCCTCACGCGAGCCGCGACCGTGGGGCGTGTTCACCACGAAGGTGATCGCTCCCTTGCGGATGAGGTCGACGGCATTCTCCATGCTCGAGCCCCCGGCCATCTCCGACACCTTCCCGATCACCGAATCGACCCTCTGGCCGAACTTCGCCAGGTAGTCCGCGGTTCCCGTGGTGGCGGTGATCCCGAGGCCGAGCTCACGCAGCCTCTTCGCGACCACGAGACCCGCCGGTTTGTCGGCATCGTTCAACGAGAGAAAGACCGTGCCGTGACGGGGCAGGACTGTGCCGGCCGCGTCCTGGGACTTCACGAACGCCCGGCCGAACGTGCGGTCGATGCCCATGACCTCACCGGTCGAGCGCATCTCCGGGCCGAGTGCGGTGTCGACCTCCGGGAACCGGTTGAACGGCAGCACGGCCTCCTTGACAGAGACATGGCCACCGTCCACCGGCTCGGTGAGCAGACCCTCGGCGCGCAGTTCGGCGAGCGTCGCACCGAGCATGACCCGGCTCGCAACCTTCGCCAGCGGGACCCCTGTGGCCTTCGCGACGAAGGGCACGGTGCGGGACGCCCGCGGGTTCGCCTCGATCACGTACACGGCGGTCCCCGCAACCGCGAACTGGACGTTGATCAGGCCGCGGACGTCGAGTGCATCTGCAATCGCCCGGGTGTAGGCCTCGATCACCTCCACGACCCATCGCGGCAGGGTCTGCGGAGGGATTGCGCACGCGCTGTCGCCGGAGTGCACACCTGCCTCCTCGACGTGCTCCATCACCCCGCCGATCACGACGTCGCCAGTGGCGTCCCGGATGGCGTCCACGTCGACCTCAGTCGCCCCGGCGAGGAACCGGTCGATCAGCACCGGCCGTTCGGCCGACAGGCCGCCCTCGCGGCCGAGGGAGCCGAACCGCGAGAGTTCCTCCATGGCGCGGTCGAGGGAGGCGGTGTCGTGCACGATCTGCATTGCACGCCCGCCGAGCACGTAGCTCGGTCGGACCAGCACGGGGAAGCCGACACGTGCTGCAATCGCCCGCGCCTCCTCCGGTGTGAACGCGGTACCGCCGGGTGGCTGCGGGATGGACAACGAGTTGCACAGTTCGTTCCACTTCTCGCGGTCCTCGGCCAGGTCGATCGACTCCGGCGAGGTGCCCGCAACCAGACCCGCAGGAATCTGACCCGACAGCTTCAACGGGGTCTGCCCGCCGAGGCTCACGATGACACGCGGGGGCCTTCCCCCCGCGGCTGCCGTCTCGGCAGCGATGACGTTCAGCACGTCCTCACGTGTGAGCGGCTCGAAGTAGAGACGGTCCGATGTGTCGTAGTCCGTCGACACGGTCTCGGGGTTGCAGTTCACCATGACCGTCTCGTAGCCGGCGTCGCGCAGTGCGAAGCTCGCGTGCACGCAGCAGTAGTCGAACTCGATGCCCTGCCCGATCCGGTTCGGGCCGGACCCGAGGATGATCACGCGTTCACGGTCGGAGGCACGCACCTCGTTCTCGTCCTCGTACGTGGAGTAGTGGTAAGGGGTGTCGGCCTCGAACTCGGCACTGCATGTGTCGACTGTCTTGTAGGTGGGAACGACCCCGGCCCTCTCGCGCAGTGCCCTGACGGTGTCCTCGCTGCTGCCCGTGAGATGCGCGATCTGGCCGTCGGAGAATCCGAGCCGCTTGAGCCGGCGCCACTGTCGCGGGGTGAGGGCGGTCGGGTCGGAGCCCTCCACTGAGTGGCGCTCCTCCACGATCATCGCCATCTGGTCGATGAACCAGGGATCGATCCGGGTTGCCTCCTGGACCTCGCGGACGAGTCCCCGACGCACCGCCTCACCGACCTGGAAGATCCGGTCCGGTGTCGGGACGGCAGCTGCCGCGAGCAGCGCCGCATCGTCCATCCCGTCGAACTCGGCCTCGGCAGGATCGGCATTGAGTCCGAGACGGCCCTGCTCGAGGGAACGCAGACCCTTCTGCAGGCTCTCGGGGAAGGTTCGGCCGATTGCCATGGCCTCCCCCACGCTCTGCATCTGCGTGCCGAGCACCCCCTGGGTGCCGGGCAGTTTCTCGAAGGCCCAGCGCGGGATCTTCGT
Source organism: Ilumatobacteraceae bacterium (assembly GCA_049454855.1). GTDB lineage: Bacteria > Actinomycetota > Acidimicrobiia > Acidimicrobiales > Ilumatobacteraceae > UBA2093. Next base: position 63 of record JBMUAQ010000140.1, on the reverse strand, counting down.
GACGACGTAGTCGATGGTGGGCTCGAACGAGGCCGGTGTCTTCCGGGTGATGTCGTTCGGGAT
>JBMUAQ010000139.1:0-2662 GCA_049454855.1 Ilumatobacteraceae bacterium | reverse complement strand
GTGGGCGTTGAGGGACTCGAACCCCCGACCCTCTCCTTGTAAGGGAGATGCTCTAGCCAACTGAGCTAAACGCCCGGAACGGAAGTTCTGAGACTACCGCGGGCTGATGGCCCTCGTCTGGGCCAGTTCCACACGCTTGATACGGGCGATGTACCGGTTGGCCTCGTTCTCGAAGTCCTGGAGGCTGAGCCCGAACACGACCGCGAATCCCTCCTCGAAGGTGTCGAACTCGCGCGCCCGCGAGAACGCGCGCAGTGTCGTCTGCAGGCTCGAGTACCGCGAGTACAGGTACTCGATCGCCATCACCCCCAGGTGGTACTCACAGGCGTTGTTCAGCGGGGAGTAGACCCGGTATGCCGAGAGCGGTTTCGTGCACGACCGTGGCCAGTCGAAGAAATCGCGCACGCGCACGACATGCTGCGATTCGTACGACAGCTTGTCCCGGTTCGCGAGCACCGCACCGATTCCCGCCCAGAACTCGGCGATGCCCTCGCTGTACCACGCAGGTTCGTCCGGTCGCACGATCCCCCCGGAGCCGGCGGCACGCCAGATGTGGACGTACTCGTGGGCGAGCGCCGTGACACCGCGCGACACCAGCCTGTATGGCACTCGGGAGAGCAACGGCTCCCTGCGTGCCTCCAGGGCCGGCGTGATGCGTTGCTGCGCATTGACGATCCACAGGAAACCGGTGATGTTCGACACGATGAACTGCCGGTTGCACACCGCGGCCGCCATGAGGATCACACCGTTCCATGCCGAAAGGTTCGGTGTGCAGCCCCGCTCGCGGAGCACCCCCTGTATCCACTTCTGTGACCTGCCGACCACGATGTCGATCGGCCAGTCACGCATGAAGGAGGACTCGGGGCCGAGCACCGAGTCCAGTGCGCCCAGCACCTTGTTCTGCATGGCGTACATCGGCGATTGCACCACCGAGGGTTCTATGTGCCACTCGATGTCGTACCCCTCGAACGGAACGTGCACGCGGTCGGAGATCAGATCGATCATCCGCTGGATGCCCCGCGTCACACCTATCTCCTCGTTGGTGAGGAACTCGACGATCGGTCTGTCGACGCGCCCGAGGGGCGGCTTGATCGTCACCCAGCGGCCCGACGGGAACGGCTCCCTCGTCCTGCGGGTGAGGTCGGGCCCACCGCTCGCCTCGCGCAGGACGATCGCGCCGGTTGCGACAAGAACCAGCGCCACCACGACGCGCACCAATCGACCGCGCATGCGGTGAACCTATGGAACAGAGGCTGGCCCCACCGCGATGACGGGGCCAAAGTGACAGCCGTGCCCCGTCAGGAGCCCGCGACAGCGGCGCGCACCTCGTCATCGGTGAGAATCCCGCGCATCGTGCGGTGCTCACCGTTGCGGATGAACACCCACGCGGGCTGCGACGCAACCCCGTAGCGCGAGTAGATCTCCCCTGCGGTGTCCTCGATGTTGGGGAACGTGAGGCCGTGGCGCGAGATGAAATCCGAGTACGAGGATTCCGTTCCCGCCCAGGCGACACCGATCACCCTTGCTGTGTCACCCAGTTCACCGTGCAGAGCCTCGACCGAGGGTGCCTCGAAGTTGCAGCTCGTTCAACCGGGGGCCCAGAACCACAGCGCGACCGGAGTGGCCTCGGAGAGGGCGACAGGGTCGATGGTCCCGCCGCCCACGAGACCGGCCGACTGTGCCGCGCTCGCGGGCTCCTGGCCGGCGGCCGCAGGCACTTCGGCGGCCCCGCCGTCTGCGCCGCATGCCGCGAGGGACAACACGGCGGCTGTCGCAGCAAGGGCACGTCGGAGGCGCATCGCCACGAAACTACCTCACGACACCGACGCAGGCCGTGAGTGACTCCCGTCCGTGGAAGTGACCGCCAGACCGTGCGTACGTTTCGGTCATGAAGCCGCGCACCGTCATCCCCGCAGCCGTCTCGGCGCTCCTCGTGCTCGTTGCACCCCCGGTTCTCGGGGCACACGTGCCGACGGTGGTGTTTGCGGGCCGCACGGCGGACATTCCCACCACGACGGTCGCGAACGACGACTTCCTCGCGCTCTTCCCGATGCGAGACGACACCCAGAACAGTTTCGTGGCGGGCGAAGGCTCTGACGGGGACAGCCCCGACGGGGGCAGCCCCGACGGGGAGTCCGTCGACCTTCCCGGGACCGGCACGAGCGGGATCTCGTGGGGATCGGCGGCACTGGCCGTGGCCGCCGCAGGGGCCATCATCACAGCGAGCGCACGATCTCGGCGGCAACGTCGGCCACGGGGCGGCGCTCGCTCCGGGCCCGCTGCCTGAGAACCCCGAACGCGGCGTCGAGACTCCCCCCGTCCCTCGCGGCGAGCACACCCTTGGCCTGTTCGAGGGTGATACGTCCGTTCAGTGCGGTCTGCAGCTGACCCACGAGCCCCACGGATGCATCGACGGTTCGGGACTGGTGCAGGAGGGTCCCGGCGACGGACGCAAGTGACGCAGCCAACCCGAGCCCGGCCCGGCCGCGGCCGAGCTCGTCCTCGTCGTACAGGGAGACCACGCCGTGCACGCCGGATCGGGAGACCATCGGCACGAGGTACTCGTGATGGAGTCCCATGTTCAGTGCGCGCGCGGTGTGACCGTCGAAGGGAACGTCCGACGGGCGCATCTCGGCAGTGACCACCGTGGAGCCCGCGAGGC
>JBMUAQ010000138.1:0-2773 GCA_049454855.1 Ilumatobacteraceae bacterium | reverse complement strand
CCTCCGGCCACGGGCCGACGAGCGGTGTACCGAGCTCGAAGTGTTCCTCGGGCACCGGCATCGTCTGGTCGGTGCGACCCGGAAGTGTGCGGTCGGCAGGGAGCAACTCGGGGTTCTTGCGTCCAAACATGGCGTCACGATAGCGACTCGGTGGACATGGTTTTCACTTGCGTACCTAAGCCTTCCCTCAGCCCTGGCATTCCAGCAGTCAGACTTGGTGACATCCTGTTCCTGAGCGTGCCACGCCTTTGTAGCTATTAGTACTTCTCATGTTCAGTTCAGATTCTGTTGCCGTTTCCGTAGAGCTTTCATGAAGTCACTCATTGGGGCCAAACCGCAGATGTGTAGGGAGCTTGGGATGACAAAGTCAGAGATGAAACGGCTGCAGTTGCGCGTTGGTTTGAGACAGACCATCGGTGCAGATTTGGCAGACCTGCTAATGGACCACTTATCTGGGTCTGATCGGGACCTTCCCAAACTGGTCAGCCTTCTCATCTTGCGTGTGAACGAACTCGAACGTCGCGCTGAGAACCCCTCTGTCCCCACAGGAGTACTCGTTCTTGCCATAGTCACGTTGTCCACAGTGATGGTTGGCCTGCTGGTTCAGATTGCGCTCTCGGTGGGGTGAGCCAACCCACGGTGGGGCGGGCTGCCATGAGCCCGTAGCCTTTCTGCCATGACCCAGCCGCCCGCAGTGCTCCCCACGGCCAACGAGCCGTGCTGGTGCGGCTCGGGCCGCAAGTACAAGCGTTGCCACAAGGGCACCGAGGGCCGCATCCAGCCGGGCACCGTGAGCCCGATGCGCACCGTGCCCCCGCACATCGCCCGGCCGCCCTATGCCGACACCGGCGAGGTGCCGCGCTACCAGGAGAGCCGCGTGAAGTCCCCCGAGGTCATCGAGCGCATGCGCGTGGCCGGTGCGAAGGCCGCGGAGATTCTCCGTCGTGCAGGGGAAATGGTGCGACCCGGTATCGCCACCGACGAGATCGACGTCTTCGTGCACGAGCTCACCGTGGAGATGGGCGGCTACCCGAGCCCGTTGAACTACCACGGCTACCCGAAGAGCGTGTGCACCAGCGTGAACGAGGTGATCTGCCACGGCATCCCCGACTCGCGCGTGATCGAGGACGGCGACATCGTGAACCTGGATGTCACCATCTACTTCGACGGTGTGCACGGTGACACCAACGCAACGTTCTTCGCCGGCAACGTGAGCGACACCGACCGTCACCTGGTGAAGGTGACCGAGGAGTGCATGTGGAAGGGCATCGAGGCGGTGAAGCCCGGTGTGATGATCAACGAGGTGGGCCGAGCAATCGAGAACCACGCCAAGCAGCACAGGATGGGAGTGGTGCGGGCGTTCATCGGCCACGGCATCGGCGAGAACTTCCACACCGACATCCAGGTGCTGCACTACTACGACCCGCGCAACATGATGATCCTGCGCGAGGGAATGACCTTCACCATCGAGCCGATGATCACGCTCGGCACCTGGCAGCACCGCATGTGGGACGACGGCTGGACCGCGGTCACCTCCGACGGCAGCCGCACCGCCCAGTTCGAGCACACCATCCTCGTCACCGCCGACGGGGTCGACATCCTCACGGGCGGGCCCGGTTCCGTGTCGGCCTCTGCGCCTTGGCGGCGCTGAACCCACGGACATAGCGTTCCTTCCGTGATCGAGGCATCCGACCCCGGGCGTTACCTGTCGTTCGACAGGGAGGAGTGGGCGGTGCTGCGTGCCGCCACGCCTCTCACCATCCGCGAACGCGACCTCGAGGCCCTGCGCGGCATCAACGAGAAGATTGACCTCGACGAGGTGACCGCCGTGCACCTGCCGCTCACGCGTCTCCTGAACCTGTACGTGAGCGCCACTCAGAACCTGCACAAGGTGTCGGCCACCTTCATGGGCTCCATGGCGCCCAAGGTGCCCTACGTGATCGGTATCGCGGGGTCGGTCGCCGTCGGCAAGAGCACGTTTGCTCGTATCCTCCAGGCGCTCCTCGCCCGATGGCCCGAGCACCCGAAGGTCGACCTCATCACCACCGACGGGTTCCTGTTCCCGAACAGGGTCCTCGAGGACCGCGGCATCATGAACCGCAAGGGATTCCCGGAGTCCTACGACACGAAGACACTCCTGCAGTTCCTCCGCGACCTGAAGGCCGGCGCACCCGAGGTGTCCGCACCGGTGTACAGCCACGTGGTGTACGACATCATCGAGAGCGACTGCGTCACCGTACGCCAGCCGGACATCCTCATCCTCGAGGGGCTGAACGTGCTGCAGGTGGGCAACGAGTCGAACGAGTTCGTCAGCGACTACTTCGACTTCTCCATCTACATCGATGCAAGGGAGGCCGACATCGAGGAGTGGTACGTCGAGCGTTTCCAGACGCTCCGCGAGACGGTGTTCCGCGACCCCGACAGCTTCTTCAAGATGTACGCGCACCTCACCGACCAGCAGGCCGACGAGACGGCGCGCACCATCTGGCGCGAGATCAACGGCAAGAACCTGGTGGAGAACATCGAGCCCACGAAGTCCCGCGCATCGCTGATCGTCGAGAAGGGACGCGACCACCGCGTCACCAACGTCCAGTTGCGCCGCCTGTAGTCAGTCCTCGACGTCGTCGTCGATGACGTCATCCGACGACTCGAAGGCGGCGGTGATTTCCTTAAGGGTCTCGTCGCTTCCCTCGATCTTGCGGTTCTTTGCGAGATCCTCGACCTTGGCCAGTGGAACCCTCAGATTGCTCATCACCCGACCGGTGGTCACGGC
>JBMUAQ010000137.1:0-2787 GCA_049454855.1 Ilumatobacteraceae bacterium | reverse complement strand
TAGGCTCCTGCCATGACATCGGTCGAGTCGCGCAGGTCGGACGCTTTCGTCAACGACCGCAAGCACGTGTTCCATTCATGGTCGGCCCAGGGAGCGATCAACCCGCTCGTCGTCGCACGGGCGCAGGGGTCGGAGTTCTGGGACGAGGACGGCAAGCGGTACCTCGACTTCTCCAGCCAGCTGCTGAACGTGAACATCGGCCACCAGCACCCGAAGCTGGTCGCCGCCCTGAAGGAGCAGGCCGACCTGCTGTGCACGGTGGCTCCGTTCCACGCGAACGAGGCACGCAGCGAGGCCGCCCGGCTCATCGCCGAGATCGCTCCGGGCTACCTGAACATGGTGTTCTTCACCAACGGCGGCGCCGAGGCCACCGAGAACGCGATGCGGATGGCGCGCCTGCACACCGGCCGCCACAAGGTGCTCACCACCTACCGCAGCTACCACGGTGCCACCGGCGGGGCGATACAGCTCACCGGCGACCCGCGGCGCTGGCCGGCCGAGCCTGCGATGCCCGGCATCGTGAAGTTCTGGGGTCCGTACCCGTACCGCTCGGCATTCCACTCCGCAGACGAGGCAGAGGAGACGCAGCGCGCGCTGGCCCACCTGGAGGACGTGATCATGGTGGAGGGCCCGCAGTACGTGGCGGCCGTCATCCTGGAGACAGTGGTGGGCACGAACGGCATCCTCGTGCCGCCGCCCGGGTACCTGCAGGGCGTGCGCGACATCTGCGACCGCCACGGCATCGTGATGATCCTCGACGAGGTGATGTCGGGGTTCGGTCGCTGCGGCGAGTGGTTCGCCGTCGACCACTGGGGCATCACGCCCGACCTGATCTGCTTCGCCAAGGGCGTGAACTCGGGCTACGTGCCCCTCGGCGGCGTGGTGATCTCAGACCGCATCTCGGCCAGCTTCCGAGACCGTCAGTTCCCCGGCGGTCTCACCTACTCCGGCCATCCGCTCGCATGCGCCACCGCGGTGGCCTCCATCAACATCTTCCGCGAGGAGGGCATCATCGAGCATGCCCGCGCGCTCGGCACCGACGTGATCGGCCCCGAACTGCAGCGCATGAAGGAGCGCCACCCGAGCGTGGGCGACGTGCGCGGCATCGGCGTGTTCTGGGCCATCGAGCTGGTCCGCAACCGCGACACCCGCGAGATGCTCGTGCCCTTCAACGCCGCCGGCGAGGCAGCCAAGCCGATGAACGACCTCGTGGCCGCCTGCAAGGCGCGGGGGCTGTGGCCGTTCACCCACTTCAACCGCATGCACGTGGCTCCGCCCGTGAACACCCCGGTGGACCAGGTGCGCGAGGGGCTCGCCATCATCGACGAGGTGCTCGACCTCGCCGACGTCTACTGCTCCTGACCGGCGCCTGCCCGGGCCCGCGTTGTGCGGCGACGCGCGTCAACGGTTCTGTGGGAAACCGAGATCGACCCGCGACGTGCGCGGGTCGGGCCAGCGCGTGGTGACCACCTTCGTGCGGGTGAAGAAGTTGATGCCCTCCGGCCCGTACATGTGGTGGTCGCCGAACAGGCTGTTCTTCCAGCCACCGAACGAGTAGTACGACACCGGCACGGGGATCGGCACGTTGATGCCGACCATGCCCACGGTCACGCGGTTCTCAAAGTCGCGTGCGGCACCGCCGTCGCGGGTGAACAACGCGACCCCGTTGCCGTAGGGGTTCGCGTTGATCGTGGCGAGCCCCTCCTCGTACCCGGGGACACGCACGACGCTCAGCACCGGCCCGAAGATCTCGTCGTCGTAGCAACGCATGCCGGGCTCGACCCGGTCGAGGATGGTGGGGTTCACGAAGTACCCATCGCGCGGCACACCATTGCGACCGTCCACCACCACCTGCGCACCCTCGGCCTCGGCGCCGGCGATGTAGCCCACCACGCGGTCACGGTGCTCGGCGGAGATGAGCGGCCCCATCTCGTTCGCGGGGTCGCTGGCCGGGCCCACCCGGATAGCGGGGATGCGCTCACGAACCTTCGCAATGAGTTCGTCGGCGACGGATTCGACGCACAGCAGCACCGAGATGGCCATGCACCGCTCGCCGGCCGAGCCGTACGCCGCGCTGACGGCTGCGTCGGCCGCCATGTCGAGGTCGGCATCCGGCAGCACCAGCATGTGGTTCTTCGCGCCCCCGAGCGCCTGCACACGCTTGCCGTTCCGTGACGCGGTGTCGTGGATGTGCCTTGCCACCGGCGTGGACCCCACGAACGACACCGCTGCGATGTCGGGGTGCTCCAGCAGCCGGTCGACCGCCTCCCTGTCGCCGTTCACCACGTTGAACACACCGTCGGGCAGACCTGCCTTCTTCAGCAGCTCCGCGATGAACATGGATGCCGAGGGGTCCTTCTCGCTCGGCTTCAGCACGAACGTGTTGCCGCACGCGATTGCGTTCGCGAACATCCACATCGGCACCATGGCCGGGAAGTTGAACGGTGTGATGCCGGCAACCACGCCGAGCGGCTGGCGCACGCTGTGCACATCGACACCCGCGGATGCCTGCTCGCTGTAACCGCCCTTCAGCAGGTTCGGGATGCCGCAGGCGAACTCCACGTTCTCGAGGCCGCGCGCAACCTCTCCCAGTGCATCGGCCAGCACCTTGCCGTGCTCGGCACTGATGATGGAGGCGATCTCCTTGCGGTTCGCGTCGAGGAGCTCGCGGATGTTGAACATCACCTCGGCGCGCCGCGAGAGGTTGGTGGCGCGCCACTCCGCGGGCGCGGCGACCGCGGCGGCCGCCGCCCGGATCCCCCAGGAGCCCGACAGTGGCGAAGAAGA
>JBMUAQ010000136.1:0-2907 GCA_049454855.1 Ilumatobacteraceae bacterium | reverse complement strand
TGGCCACCGACGGCACCGGGCTGTGCTGGGGCTGGAACCGCAAGGGGGCGCTCGGCACCGAAAACACCGACGAGAAGGTGCTGGCACCGTCGCGCATCGTGCTGCCGGGCGGCGCCCGGTTCGCCTCCATCGAGGCCGGCGAGTACGCCACCACCTGCGGCATCGACACCGACTCCCAGGTGTGGTGCTGGGGTGAGCATCACCTCGGCAGCTACTTCACGCCCACGAGCACCCGCCCCGTACGCGTCGAGCTGCCGTCCGGCACCCGCGCGGTGCAGATGTCGAACGGTGGCTCCATCGCATGTGCGGTCACCACCGAGCGAGAGCTGTGGTGCTGGGGCGACGTTCTGGATCTCGGCAACGGCAGCACGGAGGGCACGCGCACCCCCGAGCGGGTGCCGATGCCGGACGGTTCGGCAGTCACGAACGTGCAGGTCGGCCCGGCCAACGCATGCGCCATCACCGCAGTCGGCGGTCTCTGGTGCTGGGGCACGAACGACGACGGCGAGATCGGCATCGGCTACCGGTCAGCGAAGGTCTCCCTCCCTGCACGTGTGCCGCTGCCCGACGGGGTCGTGCCGGCCTCGGTGTCGGTCGGACTCGACCGCATCTGTGCACTCTCCACGGAGGGCCGGGGTTGGTGCTGGGGCGACAACTACGAGGGCGCTCTCGGCGACGGCACGTACACAGACTCCGCCTCCCCGCGCGCGGTGGTGGTGCCCTCAGACGAGGGCCTCGCGTTGCTCGACACCGCCTGGTACCACACATGCGCGGTCACGGTGTCGGGCACCACGTGGTGCTGGGGTCGCGGTGGCTTCGGGGAACTGGGCACCGGCACCACTCTCGGCGGACGCACGTTCAGGCAGCCCGTGCTGCCCGCGGGAAAGGTGCTCTCCACACTGTCGGCGGGCCTCGCCACCACGTGCGGCATCGACACCACCGGTCGCGTGTGGTGCTGGACGGGCAGTGACTGGGGCGGCGCCGGTTCGGGGGACTCCACGAAGTCGCTCTTCCCGCGGTTGATCGCTGCAGTGGGCACGCCCACCGTCACCGAACCGGCCGTCGCATCGGTCGCATCGGAGACTGCCCTCGTGAGTGCATCGGTGAACCCGCAGGGTGCCCGCACCGCATGGTCGGTGCAGGTGTCCACGGACCCAGGCTTCGAAGGTGCGGCAACCGTGGCCGGCTCCCCCGTTGTTGGCTCCGGATTCACGTCCGTGAATGTGCAGATTCCGCTCGCCGGGCTCGCGCCACGCACCCGGCACTGGGTGCGACTAGTCGCATCCAACACGTTCGGTGCGTCCACGGGTGCGTCGGCCTCGTTCGACACCCTCGGCTCCGAACCCACGGTGGGCACGCCCACGGCCGGCCCTGTGTCGGGCACGCGGGCAACCGTGAGTGTCCGGGTCGACCCGGGCCTGCTGCGCACCACTGCACGTCTCGAATGGTCGACGGATGACGATCCTTCTGCGCCGCTCGCCGTCGAGCTCACGCCCGTTGCTGCCGACGAAGCCGGCGCGGTACGCACCGCGGTGATCGACGGGCTGGCGCCGCGCACCACATACAGGGTGCGGGCGGTGGCCACCAACAGGCTCGGCACGACCACGGGTGCCGTCACCACGTTCGTCACGGCAGGTTCCGAACCCCGCGTCACCGCCGTGAACACGTCGGCCGGGGTGAGGGCAATCACGGTTGATGCCTCCATCGACGGGGGCAGCCTCGCGGGCACCGCAACCGCCGTCATCGCGCGCGCCGACGAACCCGGGAAGGTGCTCGACACGGTCACGGCGCGCTGGGAGGAGGCAGGCCCCGCCGACAGCCGCCTCGTGTTCGACGGCCTCTCACCCCGCACCCGCTACAGCATCACCGTCAGCGCGACGAACGTGCTCGGCACGCACGTGCACGATGCTGTTTCGGTCACCACTGCCGGCGACATTCCCGGCCCGGATGTGCCGGTCATCGACACGGTGGGCACCGACAGCGCGGTGGTCGAGGTCGAGGTCGACCCGTCCGGGCTCGACACATCCGTGGTGCTCCAGGTGTCGACCGACGCGGAGTTCGCCACCGGTCTAACCGAGCACTTCGTGGGCCTTGTCACCGGTGACCGGCCGGCCGTGCGCTCGGTGCGCATCGACGGGCTTTCACCCCGCACACGCCACCACATGCGGGTGCGCGCCACCAACGAGCTCGGCGAGGTCACCGGACGGTCGGCATCGTTCCTCACCGCCACACCCGTCGGCGTGCTCGTGAACGACGGCGACCCCTCCACCGATTCCGCCGCAGTCACGCTCACGGTCACGGCGCCGGCCGGAGCATCGGTCCTGCGCATTGCGAACAACGCGATGATGACCGGGGCGCGCGTTCTCGCCATCACGTCCGCGCTGCAGTGGCAGCTCGACCCCGCGGGTGACGTCACCTCGCGGCGCACCGTGTTCGTGCAGTTCCTCGACCGCAACGGCACGGTGCTGCTGACATCATCCGACTCGATCGACCTGCTCGCCCGGGGTGACGCCCCGGCACCCGAGGAGCCCACGGACACCGACCCCGACGATGCGGCGCCCGTCGTTTCCTCCGCGCGGCTGGTGTCGGCATCAGCCAGCGCGGCCGGCAGTCGCCGGGGTCCCCGGGCGACGGTGTCGGGACGCGACCTGAGTTCGGGCATCAGCAGGAGCTCGGGCATCAGCAGGGTGGAGTTCCGCAGCGGCAGACGGCTCACGGTGCACAGGGTGTCGTCGGTCAGTTCCCTCAACCGCTCGTTCACCGTCCCGGCGCGCACGTCGCTGTGGGTGCGCCTCGTCGATGCTGCCGGCAACGCCTCGCGCTGGACGAAGGTGCGGGGCACCTAGCCCGCGAGCAACCAGAGGTCGATCAGCCGCCGCGCGATGGAGATGTTCCCCGGGATCATCG
>JBMUAQ010000135.1:0-2984 GCA_049454855.1 Ilumatobacteraceae bacterium | reverse complement strand
TGGGCACAAACCCACAACGGTTTTCGAGACCGTCCCATTCGGCCGCTCTGGCACCTTTCCGTCCGTGGACGTTATCGGCGCCATCGCACCGAGCCACGGGGGCCGATCGTCAGCGCCTGCCGGAGAAGAAGTCGGTCAGCAGTCCCCCGCATTCAGCGGCAAGCACCCCGTGGGTGACCGGAGGGTTGTGGTTCAACCGGGGGTCGGTGAGCACCGAGTAGAGGCTCGCCGTGGCACCGGCCTTGAGATCGGCCGCGCCGTACACCAACGCACCGATGCGCGATGACAGCGCGGCACCGGCGCACATCAGGCACGGCTCGAGCGTGACCACGAGCGTGCACTCCTGGAGCCGCCAAGTCCCGAGTGCCGCGGCCGCGTCACGCAGGGCGAGCACCTCGGCGTGTGCGGTGGGGTCGTTCGTCAGCTCCCGCTCGTTGTGACGCCGTGAGATCACCTCGTCACCGCGCACGACCACGGCTCCCACGGGAACGTCACCGTGCGCGAGCGCCGCACGTGCCTCCTCGAGAGCGATGCGCATCGCGGCGTTGTTGTCCATATGGCGGAAGGAGTGGGATTTGAACCCACGGACCCTTGCAGGTCACAGCATTTCCAGTGCTGCCGATTCGGCCGCTCTCGCATCCTTCCAGGCGACGGGACATGCCCGCCACGGGTTCCCGAGGCTATCTGCGTGTATCCTCTTCACAGTCCGTTGTCGCACGGTCGGTGCACGGTGTGGTGACGGTCGGGTCCTGTGCGACGGGTGCCCGTGAACCAGGTCAGGTCCGGAAGGAAGCAGCCTTCAGCGGAAACATCCGTGTGCTGCAGGTCGCCTGGCCGTTGCCACACTGCGCATCGGGACCGCAACACCTCACCGGTGCAGCATCAGGCGCTCGGCCCGCTCCACCACGTCACCCATGCCCAGCTCGCGGGCAACCCGGTCGAGGTTGTTCGAGACGCCCTTCCACTCCCATGAGTCCACCGACCCGATGTCGAGATCGGCCGACACGTCGGTGGCAACTGTGGCAATCCTTTTGAAGAGCAGCGCGTCGTCCATGTTGTCGCGCAGCGTGGCAGCAAGTTTTGCGGCCCCGCGAACGGTGACACCGTCGGCGGCCCATTGCGTCTCGTCGCTCGGAACGGCCTCGATGTGGCTGTACACGGCGAGCACCGCCGATGCGCTCTTCGCGCCCCAGCCGGGCAGACCGGGGAAACCGTCGGCGGTGTCACCGACAAGACCGAGCCAGTCTGCGATGCTGCCCGGGCCGACACCGAACTTCTCGCGCACGGCGTCCTCGTTGATGATGGTGTCGTTGCGACGGTCGAATTGCACGACGCGGTTCCCGCTGACCATCTGGCCGAGGTCCTTGTCGGGGCTGAGGATGCGCACCTGGGCGACACGTGCGTCGGCCGTGGCAAGTGCGGCGCCGGCGGCGAGGCCGTCGTCTGCCTCGAACTTCACCATGCGCCACACGGGGACACCGATTGCCTCCAGGGCATCAGCCACCACGGGTATCTGCTCAAGGATCTCGGGCTCCATCCCGTCGCTCGTCTTGTAGCCCGGGTACATCTCGTTGCGGAAACTCTCGATCACGTGGTCCATGGACACCGCGACATGGGTCGCACCGTCGGCGAGAAGCTGCAGCGTGGAGGTGACCACACCCTTCGTGGCGGCGAACCTCGGCGGCGTGCGGTGGCGCACCGCCTGGCCGAAGTGCTGGCGGTACAGCTCGTAGGTCCCGTCGACGAGATGGATGATCATCGGCTCAGTTGAGCTGGGTGAGGCCGCCGTCGACGACGAACACCTCACCGGTCACGTACTTGTTGCGCACGAGCGCGAGCACGGCCTCGGCACAGTCATCTGCGGTGGCAGAGCGCTTCAGCGGTGCGACGGCCGCGACGCCGGCGTGCTGGGCGTCCCAGTCCTTCGTCCACGGCGTGGCCACCAGCCCCGGTGCGACCGCATTGAACCTCACGGGGCCGTGGCTCTTGGCCATCAACCTGGTCATCTGGTTCAGGGCCGCCTTGGTCATGGAATAGGCGATGGAGGAGCCCATCGGCCTCACACCGGCGATGGAGGTCACGTTCACCACGTGACCGTCGCTCGAGTTGCGCAGCAGGGGCATCGCCGCCTTGGTGAGCCACCACGTGCCGAACACGTTCACCTCGAAGGTCTTCATGAAGATCTCGTCGGTGAGTGCGTCGAGGTCGCCGTGGGGCACCACGGTGGTCCACCCCGCGTTGTTCACGAGGAGGTCGAGCCGGCCGAAGCGTGCGACGGTCTCGTCGAGCAGGCGCTGGCCCTGTGCCTTGTCGCTGATGTCGGCCTGCACGTACAGCGACTCACCCGGGAGCGCATCGGCAACCGCACGCCCGGCCTCCACACTGCTCGCCGAGTTCACCACCACCTTCGCGCCGAGTTCCGACAGCCGCTGGGCCGTCCGCTCGCCGATTCCGCTGGACGATCCCGTGACGATCGCAACCGTCCCCTCGAGTTCTGCCATCACACCACACTCCAGACCTTCGTGTTGATCCCGTGGTCATGGTAGGGCCTGACCACAGCCGCACGTTCAGCCACCGAGCAGGCCACGCAGCTGTTGCTCCCACACAACGGTGAGCACGGCCGCGAGCACCATCCACGGCCCGAAGGCGATGTGCCGGCGCAGGCTCCTCCGGCGCACCAGCGTGAACAACCCGGCAACCCCGCCCAGCACGAACGTCACCACCACGAACACGGCGACGTTCCCGATGGCGACCCAGCCGAGGTGCAGCCCGATGAGCAACGCAAGAGTGACGTCACCACCCCCGAGATCCCCGCGTGATACGGCCTGTATCACGCGGAACACCAGCCAGCACAGAAATGACCCGAGCACTCCCCACCACCAACGTGCCGGTGCTGACTGCGCGAGGGAGGCAACACCGAGCAGCACCAGACCGAAGAAGGTCGCACCGCGTGACCGCCCGCGCGGGAGAAGATGCGTGTCGAC
>JBMUAQ010000134.1:0-3116 GCA_049454855.1 Ilumatobacteraceae bacterium | reverse complement strand
GCAAGCAGGGCCGGTTCCGCCAGAACCTGCTCGGCAAGCGCGTCGACTACTCGGGTCGTTCGGTCATCGTGGCCGGCCCGACGCTGCGGCTCCACCAGTGCGGTCTCCCCAAGCTGATGGCACTCGAGCTGTTCAAGCCGTTCGTCATGAAGCGTCTCGTCGACCTCGAGCTGGCGAACAACATCAAGAGCGCGAAGCGCATGGTCGAGCGCCGCCGTCCCCAGGTGTGGGACGTCCTCGAGGACGTCATCAAGGAGCACCCGGTGATGCTGAACCGCGCACCGACGCTCCACCGCCTCGGCATCCAGGCCTTCGAGCCGATCCTCGTCGAGGGCAAGGCCATCCAGATCCACCCGCTCGTGTGCACGGCGTTCAACGCCGACTTCGACGGTGACCAGATGGCCGTGCACCTCCCGCTGTCCACCGAGGCCCAGGCCGAGGCGCGCGTGCTGATGCTGTCGTCGAACAACATCCTCTCGCCCGCATCGGGCCGCCCGATCGTGACGCCGAGCCAGGACCTCATCATCGGTGGCTTCTATCTCACCGAGCAGGTCGACGGGGCCCACGGTGAGGGCCGCACGTTCGGCTCGCGCTGGGAGGCGCTGCGTGCGCTCGACGAGGGTGCGGTGTCCCTGCATGCCACCATCCACGTCGCAGAGACCGACGAGAACGGCCGCAGGGTCCGCGGTGCGGACAACAAGGTCGTGGTGTTCGAGACCACGACCGGTCGCCTGCTGTTCGAGGAGGCGCTGCCCCTCGACTACCCGGCAAAGTTCGGCCACATCGCCGCACCCGTGAAGAAGCGTGAGATGGGGGTGCTCGTGGAGCGCCTCTCCGACCACTACGGCAAGGCCGAGATCAGCCAGACCCTGGATGACCTCAAGGCCGTCTGCTACCGCTACGCCAGCCAGTCCGGTCTCACGGTCTCGATCGAGGACGTGAAGACCCCGGCCTCGAAGCGCAGGATCCTCGACGACTACGAGGCACAGGCCGAGAAGGTCGAGACCCAGTTCCGCCGCGGCATCATCACCGACGGCGAGCGCCGCCAGCAGGAGGTCCGCATCTGGACCGACGCCACCGCCGACGTGCAGAAGGCGATGGAGGACGAGTTCAGGGCCCAGCGATTCAATCCGATCGACATGATGGTCGGCTCAGGTGCGCGCGGGAACATGACCCAGATGCGCCAGATTGCGGGCATGCGCGGCCTCGTGGCCAACCCCCGCGGTGACATGATCCCGCGTCCGATCAAGAGCAACTTCCGCGAGGGTCTCGAGACCCTCGAGTACTTCATCGCCACGCCGGGTGCCCGCAAGGGCCTCGTCGACACCGCGCTGCGCACCGCCGACTCGGGTTACCTCACGCGCCGTCTCGTCGACGTCGCCCAGGAGCTCATCGTCCGCGAGGACGACTGCGGTGCGCGTCTCGGTCTCTGGATCGAGAACGTCAAGCCCGATACCGGCCAGTTCCGTGCCCATCTGGACACGAAGCTGTTCGGCCGTGCCCTCCTGGGTGATGTCGAGCTGAGCGACGGAAGTGTCATCGCGAAGAACACCATCCTCGGTGATGCCGAGGTCGATGCACTCCGCGATGACCCGAAGATCGACCGCGTGCAGGTGCGCTCGGTGCTCACGTGCGACGCCGCTCTCGGCGTGTGCGCGCTGTGCTACGGCCGCTCGCTGGCCACCGGCAAGTCCATCGAGCTCGGAGAGGCGGTCGGCGTGATCGCCGCTCAGTCCATCGGCGAGCCGGGCACCCAGCTCACCATGCGCACGTTCCACACGGGTGGCGTTGCGGGCAAGGACATCGCGGGCGGTCTGCCGCGCGTGGTGGAACTGTTCGAGGCGCGCACGCCGCGCGGCTCCGCACGTCTGTCGAAGGCAGCGGGTGTGGTGCGCATCGGCGAGGACGAGGGCAAGGGCATCCCCGTCACCGTCGTCGACGACAAGGGCGAGGAGCACCTCATCCTGCTCCCGTCGGGCAGCCGCCCGCGCGTCCGCGACGGCGAGAACATCGAGGCCGGCCAGCCGATCACGGACGGTCCGTTCGACCCGAAGGAGATCATGGAGATCCTCGGCATCCGCCAGACACAGCAGTACCTCGTCGAGGAGGTGCAGAAGGTGTACCGCGACCAGGGTGTGTCGATCCACGACAAGCACATCGAGCTGATCGTGAGGCAGATGACCCGTCGCATCGGCGTGCAGGAGCCCGGCGACACCGGCTTCCTGCCCGGCGAGCGCGTGGACGCGAAGGTGTTCCGCGACCGCAACAAGTCGATGGTCGAGGAGAGCAAGCGTCCCGCCGAGGGTCGCCCCGAGATCATGGGCATCACGAAGGCGTCGCTCGCGACCGATTCGTGGCTGTCGGCCGCGTCGTTCCAGGAGACCACGAGGGTTCTCACCGAGGCGGCCATCGACGGCCGCGGGGACAGCCTGCTCGGCCTCAAGGAGAACATCATCATCGGCAAGCTCATCCCGGCCGGCACCGGCATGGAGCGCTACCGCTGGTTCGACATCGACGCACCGGACTACGAGCCGCTCGAGTACTACTCGACCGGCGAGGACGATGCGGATGCCGCCTACCTCCAGAGCCTGCAGGGGTCTTACAACCCCGACGCCGAGCCCGTGTCCGCCCCGGCCCCCGTGGCCGTGATGGACCCTCCCGCGGCAGCCGTCGAGACGGACGCCGCCGGGGAAGGATTCGGGGCTGACGGGGACGACGAGTCCTCCGCGCTGTGAACCCGGTGGCAGGTTGCCACCGGGGGACGCCCGCCCATAGCCTTGCAAGCCTTGACGGTGCGAGCCGTCCGGCCGTCCTGCGGCCTGGTCGCACCCGAATGATTTCACAAGACAAGAGGTAGAAGCGTGCCCACAATCCAGCAGCTGATCCGTCAGGGTCGCAGCACGAAGTCCACGAAGACGAAGACGCCGGCCCTGAAGGGGTCGCCGCAGCGTCGTGGCGTGTGCACGCGTGTGTTCACCCAGACCCCGA
The DNA here is from genome assembly GCA_049454855.1 of Ilumatobacteraceae bacterium. Classification (GTDB taxonomy): domain Bacteria; phylum Actinomycetota; class Acidimicrobiia; order Acidimicrobiales; family Ilumatobacteraceae; genus UBA2093. The sequence continues at coordinate 128 of JBMUAQ010000134.1, read as the reverse complement.
AGAAGCCGAACTCGGCGCTGCGCAAGGTGGCCCGTGTCCGTCTCTCGAGCGGGGCAGAGGTCACGGCGTACATCCCGGGCGAGGGCCACAACCTCCAGGAGCACTCGATCGTGCTCGTGCGCGGCGGT
>JBMUAQ010000133.1:0-3158 GCA_049454855.1 Ilumatobacteraceae bacterium | reverse complement strand
GGCGTGGGCGTGCTTCGAGGGGCCCACTTCGGCAGCCGACGCACTGAAGTGGGCAGGTTCGCTCGGGCGTGCCGTGGTGGTGAAGGCCGACGGCCTGCGCGGCGGAAAGGGCGTGGTTCTGCCTGCGGACGACGACGAACTCGTCGCGGCCATCGGTGCGGCCGCACCCGGGCCATTCCTTCTGGAGGAGCGAATGGAGGGCGAGGAGGTGTCACTGCTCGTCTTCACAGACGGAACCGAAGTCCGCGCGATGCCCCCGGCGCGCGACCACAAACGGATCGGGGAGGCCGACACGGGTCCGAACACGGGCGGCATGGGGGTGTACGCACCGAGCAGACTCTGCCCGCCCGCCATGAGCGACCGCATCGTCAGCGAGATCGTGCGTCCGGCCATCGACGGATTGCGGGCCGAGGGCACTCCGTACGTGGGCGTCCTGTACGCGGGGGTGATGCTCACATCCGACGGGCCCCGTCTCGTCGAGTTCAACTGCAGGTTCGGGGACCCCGAGGCACAGGCGCTGCTGCCGCTTCTCCGCACAGACCTGCGCGACGTGATGACGGCATGCGTGGAGGGAACGCTCGGCTCGATCGAGGTCGAATGGTCGGGCGACACCGCGTGCACCGTGGTGCTGGCCGCCGCCGGGTACCCCGCGGCACCACAGTCGGGTGCGACGATCCGTGGACTCGACAACGCTGTCGCCACCGACGGCGTGCGGGTCTTCCACGCGGGCACTGCATCCCGGGGTGACTCGTGCACCGTGTCGGGCGGCCGGGTGCTGGCGGTGACCGGCGTCGGTGCCGACCTGCACGCGGCGAGGTCACGCGCGTACGAGGCGGTGCGCAGGGTGGACTTCGAGGGGATGCAGTTCCGCCGCGACATCGGCTGGAGGGAGATCGCGCGCACCACCGGCGGCTACGCCGCCTCCGGGGTGGACATTGATGAGGGCAACCGTGCAGTCGCACTGATGAAGAAGCGGGTCGAGGCCACCCACACCCCCGATGTTCTCGGGGGCCTCGGCGCGTTCGGCGGGTCGATGCTCGCCGGTCGCCTGAAGGAGATGGACGAGCCCGTTCTTGTCGCATCCACCGACGGTGTGGGCACGAAGGTGATGCTTGCGGCCGAGACAGGCCGGTACTCGTCGGTGGGCCAGGACATCGTGAACCACTGCGTGAACGACATTCTCGTGCAGCGCGCGCACCCGATGTTCTTCCTCGACTACGTCGCGAGTTCGCGCATCTCGGCGGTGCAGGTGGCCGAGGTGGTCACGGGAATGGCGGATGCGTGCGCGGCGAACGGGTGCGTCCTCCTGGGGGGCGAGACAGCCGAGATGCCGGGCGTGTACAGCGACGGGCATTTCGACGTGGCGGGGACGATGGTGGGGTTCGCCGAGCGCTCGCGGCTTCTCCCGCGCGGAGACATCGGCGTGGGAGACGCGTTGATCGGGTTGGCGTCCTCGGGTCTCCACACCAACGGGTACTCGCTTGCACGACGGGTGTTCGCGGGTCTCCCGCTCGACGTGGTGCCGGACGGGCTCGGGGTCATGCTCGCCGATGCGTTGCTCGAGCCCCACCGGTCATACCTGCCGGTCCTGCACGGTGTGCTCGGTACCGACCTGGTGAAGGGCCTCGTGCATGTCACCGGGGGCGGGTTCCAGGAGAACATCCCGCGGGTGCTCCCTGATGGATGTGCGGCCCGGGTCGACCGTGGGTCGTGGCCGGTGCCGCCCCTGTTCTCGTTGCTGGCCTCGGCGAGCGGACTCGACGATTGTGAACTGCACCGCACGTTCAACATGGGCATCGGCATGATTGTGGTGGTCGCGGCGGAGTCGGTGGACGAGGTGCGCTCGATGATCGACGAACCCACGTGGGTCATCGGCGAGGTGGTTGCAGACCGTGCTGCTGGGGGTGTCCGGGTGGTCCTTGCATGAGGGGACTGTGCCCGTGAGGAGGATCGTGGTTCTCGCCTCCGGCAACGGCAGCAATGCGCAGGCGTTGATGGATGCGACGGCCGACGGACGCATCAACGGTGTGATCTCGGCTGTCGTGTCCGACAGACCCACTGCACGTGTTCTCGACCGTGCGCGCACAGCGGGTGTGCCCGCGCTGGCCGTCGCGCGCGTGTCGGGCGAGGCACGCGAATGCCACGAGGAACGTCTCGTGGGTGCCGTGACGCCTTTCGCGCCCGACCTGGTGGTCCTCGCGGGCTGGATGCGCATCCTCACCGTGCGGTTCCTCGGTTCGGTGGGAGCGCCGGTGGTGAACCTCCACCCGGCGCTGCCGCGCGAACTGCCCGGCACCCGTGCGATCGAGAGGGCGTGGGGTGAACGACACTCCGGACGCACGCGCAGCGGCGTGATGGTGCACCTCGTGCCCGATGAGGGGGTGGACACCGGGCCCGTGCTCGGCTCCGTGGAGGTGCCCCTTGCGCCGCACGACACGCTCGAGGATTTCGAACGACGGATGCACTCTGCAGAACACGGGCTTCTCGTGTCCGTGGTCGGGGGCATCGTGGACGGCCGGCTCAGCGCCGGGGAAGGAGCACACGCATGACGACTGCACGGGAGCACAACGGGGCCCTTTTCGGAGGTCACGACGCGTACACCTTCGACGACGTGGTGGTGGTGCCCGGTTACAGCGACGTCCTGCCCGATGCAGCCGACGTGTCCACCGTGTTCGCCCGCGACATCACCCTTGCGGTGCCGCTCGTCTCGGCCGCGATGGACAGGGTGACCGAGGACGAGATGGCCATCGCGATGGCGCGGGCGGGCGGACTCGGGGTGATCCACCGCAACATGTCCGCCGATGACCAGGCACGGCACGTGACCCGGGTGAAGCGCTCCCAGAGCGGCTGGATCACGGATCCGTTCACGCTGCCCGTCACTGCCACGCTGCAGGACGCCGAGGACATCATGTCGCGCCACCGCATCTCGGGTGTGCCGGTTGTGGACGATTCGATGCGCCTGCTCGGGATACTCACGAACCGCGATACCCGTTTCTGCGAGCCGGGCGACTGGTCGCGCAGCGTGGAGGATTTCATGACGCGTGCACCGCTCGTCACCGCGCCGGCCGGCACGTCGCTGGGGGAGGCAAAGCGCATCCTCGCGCGGCACCGCATCGAGAAGCTCCCGCTCGTCGACGGCGAGGGCCGGCTGGTGGGGC
>JBMUAQ010000132.1:0-3390 GCA_049454855.1 Ilumatobacteraceae bacterium | reverse complement strand
GAGGCTGCGGCGATCGCCGCCAGCCGCTGGATGGGCCGCGGGGACAAGGAAGGTGCCGACGGCGCCGCCGTCGATGCCATGCGCCTGGCGCTGCGCACGGTCTCCATGGACGGCACGGTGATCATCGGCGAGGGCGAGAAGGACGAGGCCCCGATGCTCTACAACGGCGAGCGCGTGGGTGACGGGAGCCTGCCGGCCACCGACGTGGCGGTCGACCCCATCGACGGGACCACCCTCACCGCCCAGGGCCGCAACAACGCGATCTCGGTGATCGCGGTGAGCGAACGGGGCACCATGTTCAATCCCGGCCCCTGCTTCTACATGGAGAAGGTGGCCGTAGGGCCCGCGGGCGTGGGCAGCATCGACGTCACCGCAACACCCACGCAGAACCTGAAGTGGCTGGCGAAGGCAAAGGGCGAGAGCGTGCGCGACCTCACCGTGGCGATCCTCGACCGCGACCGCCATGCCGGGCTCATCAAGGAGGTGCGCGACTCCGGGGCGCGCATCAAGCTGCTCAGTGACGGTGACATATTCGGTGCGATCGCCACGTCGTGGCCCACCGCGGGCATCGACATCCTCTTCGGCATCGGCGGCACCCCCGAGGGTGTGGTGGCCGCCGCGGCGCTGAAGTGCATGGGCGGCGAGATCCAGGGCCGCCTGTGGCCGCGCACCGAGGAGGAGCGCAACGCCGCCGTCGACATGGGGTACGACCTCTCGCGGGTGCTCGGCACGAACGACCTCGTTCGCAGCGACAACTGTTTCTTCGCCGCAACCGGCGTGACCGACGGCGACCTCCTGCGCGGTGTCCGCTTCGAGCCCGGCCTCGTGCACACGCAGAGCCTGGTGATGCGCTCAAAGAGCGGCACCGTGCGCCTGATCGATGCCCAGCACCGGCTGGACAAGATCAGCGACTTCTCGATGATCAACTACCGCTGACGCGGGCGGACGCGCGGCCCGCGCAGGGCACTCACACCACCGGCGGGGCTGACTGCACGTAGGTGGGCCTGAACAGGAACAGGAACACGAGCCCGGCCGCGGTGATGCAGACCGAGGCCACGATGAGGGGCTGCGCCGACGTGATGCCCGTGGTGATGTAGCCCACCAGCACCGACGCGGGCACCTGGGCGAGACTGCCCACGCTGGATGAGATCCCCATGGCCTCGCCCTGGCGGCCGAACTCGGCGGAGCGCGACACGAGGGACTGCATGTTCGCCATGGTGAGCCCGTTGCACGCGGCGAAGAACGGCACCGGAAGCAGCACCCACAGGTTGTTGCCCGACGGGGCGAAGAAGAACAGTGCCATCACGGCGGCGGTGCCGAACATGCTGAACCGCAGCACCTTCCAGTCGGCAACGTGCGGTGCCAGGCGGCGCACGAGGATCGCCTGGGCGAGCGCGATGCAGATGCCCACGTAGGCGAAGTAGTCACCGGTCTCCGAGGAGCCGAAACCGAAGTTGTTGCGCAGGTAGACCCCGAAGAACGTGGTGAAGAACGTGAACCCCCCGTTGAAGAGGAACGCCGCCACCAGGATGGTCCTCAGACGGTCGGAGGTGAAGCCAGCGCGGACGTTGTGGAGTGACTGCGCCAGGGCCACCTTCCCGGTGGTCACCCTGTTCACGAGCGTCTCGGGCAGGGAGGTGATGATCATCGCGCAGTTCACCAGCGCCAGACCGCCAGCGAACCAGAACGGCGTGGTGGCACCGAACCATGACGGGGTGTCAAAGAGCCCGTAGAAGCTGACACCGGGGGCACTCAGCTTGCCGCCGAGATACGGACCCACGACAAAGCCGATGCCGAAGGCGGCACCGAGCACGCCGAAGTTCTTCGCGCGGTTCTCGTTGGTGCTGATGTCACCGATGGCGGCGTTCGCCACCGCCAGGTTGCCGCCGGTGATTCCGTCGAGTGCCCGCGACACGAACAGGAGCGGGATGTTCGCAGTGAGGATGCCCACGGCGAAGAGGAAGTAACCCACCGCGGTGCCGAAGATGCTGACGGCGAGGACGGGCCGGCGGCCGTGGCGGTCGGACAGCTGCCCCAGGATGGGGGCGGCGATGAACATGCACAGCGGGTACACACCCTGGAGCCACCCGAGCATCACGAGACCCTCGGAGAAGGTCCACGAATCGGGCGTCACCCGGAAGGGCGAACCGGGGCTGATCAACAGCGGGAAGACAGGAATGAGGATGCCGAACCCCAGCATGTCCATGAGGACAGTGGTGAAGACGGCCAGCAGCGGGTTGCGACGACGCACGTATCGACACTAACGATGTGCCGAACGGACGTGAGTGATGCGCCTCGGCGGAGACCCGGTCAGGCACCGCCGGCCATGACTGCGGCGAGCAACAGCCCGAGCACGATCACGCCGACAACCGGGAACACGACAAGCACGAGCACCCCCGCAACGAACCAACCGAGTTTTCCCATCAGCATCTCCTCCGGTCCCCCGGAGACTGCCAGGAGGATGTGGCTTAGTGACCCGGGGTCGACACACCGCCGGCGGCGGCAATGCGGGCATGGGCACGGCGGAGATCTGCCTCGACCTCCGCGGTGTGCTCCTTGCGCATCTGCTCCTCGGCGCGGGCGCAGGCGGCCTGTGCGCGGGCAACATCGATGTCCTGCTCCAGTTCGGCGGCGTCGGAGAGGATGGTGACGTGGTCGGAACCGACCTCGACGAAGCCGAGGTGCACCGCGAGGTTCTGGACGCGGCCGTCGGCGAGGTAGATCCGCGTGTGGTTCTCGGTGAGCGCACCGAGGAAGGCCGCGTGCCCCGGGAGGAACGCAACCTCACCACCCTCGAGCGTGCGCGTGATCACCTGGGTCGCCTCCCCCGAGAAGAGGACACGCTCGGGTGACACCACCTCGACGCGGAACGAACCGGCGGCGTCGGCCATCAGGCGTTCTCCTGCAGAGCCTTCGCCTTGGCGAGCACCTGCTCGACGCCACCGACGTTCAGGAACGCCTGCTCCGGCACGTCATCGAGGTCGCCGTTCACGAGCGACTCGAACGACTCCACCGTCTCGGAGACCGGGACGTACTCGCCCTGGACACCGGTGAACACCTCGGCCACGTAGAACGGCTGGCTGAGGAAGCGCTGCACCTTGCGCGCACGCGCGACGGTGAGGCGGTCCTCCTCGGAGAGCTCGTCGAGACCGAGAATGGCGATGATGTCCTGCAGTTCCTTGTAACGCTGCAGAACCTCCTGCACGCGGCGGGCCACTGCGTAGTGGCGGTCGCCCACGACCTCGGGGGTGAGGATGGTGGAGGTGGATGCCAGCGGGTCCACGGCCGGGTAGATGCCGAGCGAGGCGATCTGGCGCGAGAGCTCCGTGGTGGCATCGAGGAACGTGAACGTGGTGAACGGTGCGGGGTCGGTGTAGTCGTCCGCAGGCA
>JBMUAQ010000131.1:0-3470 GCA_049454855.1 Ilumatobacteraceae bacterium | reverse complement strand
GACACGTCAAGGGCCGACACCGGCTCGTCACAGATGACCATGGTGGGGTCGAGGGCGAGAGCGCGGGCAATAGAGATGCGTTGGCACTGGCCGCCCGAGAACTCGTACGAACGACGCTCGCGGACGAGTTCCGGGGCGAGGCTCACCGCGCTCAGCAGTTCGTCGATCTTCGCGTCGATCTCCACCTGGTTGCCCTTGTTCCAGACACGGAGCGGTTCGGCGATCACTTCCTTCACCGGCAGGCGGGGATCCAGTGACGAGATGGGGTCCTGGAAGATCATCTGCATCGCGGGCCGCATGTCACGCAGGGCATCACCCTTGAGCGCGGTCAGCTCCTTGCCGAGGAACTCCACGGTGCCGCTGGTGGGCTTGGGGATCTGGAGAACTGCCTTGCCGAGTGTGGACTTGCCGCAGCCGGACTCACCCACGATGGCGAGAGTCTCGCCGCGGATGAGGTCGAAACTCACCCCGGAGACCGCCTTGACGATCTTGCCGCCACCGAGGTTGAACTCCACGACCAGGTCGTGGACCTCGAGGATGCGGTCACCCTCCGTCCTCAGGTGTGCCTTGCCGCTGCCAGCCATTACTTGCCTCCTCCGATGGGGAACCAGCACCGGTAGTAGTGGTTGTTTCCGCCGTCAGTGAGAGGCGGCTTCTCGGCGCGGCACTTGTCCTGCACGTACGGGCAGCGACCGGCGAACGCACATCCGGGTTCGTCCTTGGTGGGGTCGGGCATACGACCCTCGATCACCGGGAGGCGGGTGCCCGTGGGTGTGTCGAGACGGGGGATCGACTTGAGGAGGGCCTCGGTGTAGGGCATCTTCATGTTGGCGAAGAGCTCCGTGGTGGGCGCGTACTCCACGAGATCGCCTGCGTACATCACCGCAATCTTGTCGGTGTGACCCGCCACCACGCCGAGGTCGTGGGTGACCAGGATCATGGCCGTGTTGTACTCGGAGCGAAGTTCGTCCAGCAGCTCGAGAACCTGGGCCTGCACTGTCACGTCCAGCGCGGTGGTGGGTTCGTCGGCAAAGAGCAGCTCGGGGTTGCACGACACCGCGATCGCAATCATGATGCGCTGGCGCATGCCGCCGGACAGCTGGTAGGGGAACTTGCGCAGCATGCCCTCGGGGTCGGGAATACGCACACGCTTGAGCAGTTCCACTGCACGGGCGCGTGCGGCCTTCTTGTCCATGCCGAGGCGCACCGTGAGGCTCTCGGTGACCTGGGCCCCGATGCGGCGGACAGGGTTGAGTGCAGTCATGGGATCCTGGAAGATCATGGCCATGCCGACGCCCCAGAGCTCGCGCACCTTGTCCTTCGGCCATTCCGAGATGTCCTGGCCCTGGTAGATGATTGCGCCCGTGCGGGTGGCGGTTGAGGGGAGCAGGCCCATCGTGGCCCGGGAGAGCACCGTCTTGCCCGAGCCCGACTCACCCACCACGCCGAGGCTCTGGCCGGCCTCGAGTTCGATCGACACGTTCCGCACCGCCTTGAGGGCGCCGCGCGGCGTGGCGAACGAGACGTTGAGATCCTCGATCCTGAGGAGCGTGGTCATATCTTGGCCTCTCTCTTGTCGAGCTTGTTGCGCACGTAGTCACCGAACCAGTTGCTGGAGATCACGGTGAACGCGATGCAGAGCGACGGCATGTAGACCTCGTGTGGGCTGAAGGCGATGTTGCCGCGTCCGTTCGCCAGCATCGAGCCCCACGACGCGCCACCGGGGATGCCGATACCGAGAATGGAGAGCGAACCCTCGACGATGATGACCGAGCCGATGGCGAGGAACCCGATGGCCAGGATGGCGGGCGCGACGTTGGGGAGGATGTGCTTGGTGATGATGGTGAAGTTCTTGGTGCCCATTGACTTGGACGCCAGAACGAACTCACGTCCGGCCCACTGGAGGGTGCTCGCACGAGCGATGCGGCCGAGAATCGGGATGATGACCAATGTCAGGGACAGCATGAGGACGAACACTCGCCGGCTGGTGGGCGCTGGGTTGTCTGGGTCTGAGTAGGCGAGCACCGACAGAAGTGCAAGCGACAGCACGAGGTTCGGGATGGAGAGCATCACGTTGAAGATGCTGGTGACCACCAGGTCGTACCTGCCGCGGAAGTAAGCAGAAGTGATGCCGATGAATGAGCCGATGCCTCCGCCCAGAATGACGGACACGAACGCGACCGATGCGGACAGTTTGGCTCCGTTGATAAGCCCCGCGAGCATGTCGTAACCGTCCTGGGTCGTTCCGAGAATGTGCCCTGACGTGCCCGGGCGGGCTCCGAGATAATCGAAGAACGCCTCATCCCACTGGGGCAGGGGCAGCAATGGTCCGAACACGGCGACAAGAACCACCAGCCCAAGCCATCCGCCCGCAACGTAGAAACCAACCGGTCTCTTGCGGGTCTTCTTCGTCGTGGAGGCCTCCAGGGCCGGTGCGGCTTCGGTGGTCACGTCAGACACGGCGTTCCCTCGTTCTCGGGTCGATGATGTTGGTGAGCAGGTCGATCGAAGTGTTGAAGAGCACGTACGCGAACGACACCAGTGCGATGAGGGTCTGCATCGCGATGATCTGACGCGCCCCGATCGAGTAGAAGATCTCGTATCCGATGCCGGGGATCACGAATATGGTCTCGATGACAATTGTTCCACCGATGAGCCCGCCCATGTTCAGGGCTGCAGAGGTAAGGAGGGTGGTGCTGGACGGGCGAAAGACGTGCCGCCACAGCACCCGTCGGTTGGAGATGCCTTTCGATGCCGCCATGGTGACGTAGTCGTCCTTGAGAGTGGCAATCACGTCGGTGCGCAGCAGACGCGTGTACGACGAGGTGAGTCCGACCGAGATGCTGACCACCGGGAGGATCATCAGTTTCAGGTGCTGGAGGAGATCGTCGCTGGGCTTCACGTACCCGATGGGGTCGACCCAGCCGAGTTGCACCGCGAAGATGAGCGAGAGGATGAGTGCCAGTGCAAAGCCGGGGAAGGAGACCAGGGTGAACAGCGTGCTTGAGGCGATGCGGTCGAAACGGCTGTTCTCCTTGTAGGCCGACACCAGACCGAGCGGAATGGCGAACGTCAGCGCCACGATCTGCGCATAGATGATCAACTGCAGCGTGACCGGCAGGGTCATCTTGATGACATCGGCGATCGGACGGGTGCCACCGTTCAGGTAGTACGAGCCGAAGTCACCAGAGAGCAGATTGGACAGCCACTGCCACCAGTACCCGAAGATTCCCTTGTTGAGCCCGAGTTCCTCGCGCACTGCCAAAATTGTCTCGGGAGTGCCTGATCCTGCGAGCAACAGTTCGGCAGGGTCACCCGGCAGCAACCACACAAGACACGAAAGAAGGAAGCTTGCGATGGAGACGATTACCGTCATGCCCACCAGTCGCTTGCCTAGAAGTCGAAGTACGTCCATGGCCCCCTGTTTCCCCGTGACGAACGAACGAGATAGTAGCAACGCAGAAGGGGGG
>JBMUAQ010000130.1:0-3485 GCA_049454855.1 Ilumatobacteraceae bacterium | reverse complement strand
GGAGGCATCTGCCGTCCGGGAGGCTGCCGGGTGCCGGGGGAGCCTGCATGAGCGGGTTCGCACACGACCCCGTCATGGCAGGAGAGATCCTCGAGGTGTTCTCGCACATCCAGCCCGGGGTGTTCCTCGATGCGACGCTCGGCGGTGCAGGTCACGCCGTGGCGGTGCTCGCCGCACATGCGGACGTGACGTTGCTCGGCATCGACCAGGACGACGCAGCGCTCGATGCCGCCGCGCGCCGGTTGGAGCAGGCAGGTCTGAGCGGGCGCGCGACCCTCCGGCGCGCCCGCTTCGATTCGTTGGCGAAAGTGGTGGGTCGGGAGGGTGCCGACGGGCTCGTCGGTGCCCTCTTTGACCTCGGCGTCTCGTCCCCGCAGCTGGACGTGGTGGAGCGCGGGTTCTCGCACCGTCACGACGCACCCCTCGACATGCGGATGGACCGCACGCGCGAGCTCAGTGCCGACACCGTCGTGAACACCTATGACGCGGCCGACCTCGAGCGCATCATCCGCGAGAACTCCGACGAGCGCTTTGCAGGTCGCATCGCGCGGGCGATCGTGGCCAACAGGCCGGTGCGCGGCACGGCCGAACTCGCGCGCATCGTGACGGAGGCCATCCCCGCGGCGACGCGACGCCGCGGTGGTCATCCCGCCCGGCGCGCGTTCCAGGCACTTCGCATCGAGGTCAACAAGGAACTCGAGATTCTTCCCGTGGCCCTGAATGCAGCGATCGCACTGTTGAGGCCGGGCGCCAGGCTCGCGGTTCTCTCGTACCACTCGGGCGAGGACCGCATCGTGAAGTCGGTGCTGCGCGAGGCCGAGACCGGGGGTTGCACCTGTCCCGACGGGCTCCCGTGCGCGTGCGGGGCGGTGCGGCTCGTGCGCCGTGTGCGGGTGCGCCGCGAACCGACAGCCGATGAGACCGCACGCAACCCGCGTGCCCGCTCCGCCCGCCTGCGCGTGGTGGAAAAGACCGGCGGTGCGTTCTGATGGCACTTGCCGAGCGTCTCCTTCCCTCGCTGGCCCCGGCCGACAGGCCCGACCTGCGGCTCGTGCCGCGGCGCAGCACGCGCAGCGTGAGGATCGGCACCGTCGTGGCCGTGGTCATCGGGAGCCTCTTCCTCGTGGTTCTCCTGCGCACGCACATGGCCCAGCAGCAGCTGCGGCTCGACCGCCTGAACTCCGACATCGTCCGTGCACGAAACAACTTCGACCGTCTCCGCGCAGAGCGCGCACGGTTCCAGTCACCGGCGTTCCTCACCGAGCGGGCGAGGGCGATGGGCATGGTGCAGGGCCTCGACACCAACATGGTGAGCATTCCTGCCGACATCGCGGTCCTCGTGGCGTCCGGTGTTGGCAAGGTGGACGTCGACGTGAGGTCGGAGCGCACCACGCACCTCGATGAGTTCGGCCGCATGAAGAGGACAGTGGCGGCACCGTGAGCGACCCGGCGGAGATCAGGCGCCGCAGCCGTTCACACGGTGCGGCGCAGCGGGGGCAGTCGTCTGCCCGCGGCACGACAGTTCGCCCGTCGTCGGGTCGCACCGGCGCCGGCCGGACCGGCCCGGTCCGTACGGAGTCGCGTCGGTCAACTGCGGACAGACCGGCCCCCAGACGTCCCGCCGCACCGGCACGTCACCGTCGCCCGCAGTCGGCCCTGAAGCTCGACTCACGGCAGGTCGACCAGGCGATGCGGCGCAGGCTCGTCTTCGCGATGGTCGGCATGTTCGTGATGAGCTGCGCGCTCGTGGTACGGGTGGCCTACCTGCAGACATGGGGCCGCTCGGCGTACCTGGCCGAGAGCATCGACCAGCGGACGCGGGTCAACACGGTCCGCGCCGGCAGGGGAGTGATCTTCGACCGTGCGGGAAACGAACTCGCCATGTCGGTCCCCACCACGACACTGTGGGCCGACCCACGCGTCATGGTGGACCCCCCGGCCACCGCACGCGCGGTCGCGGGTCTGCTCGGACTCGACCCGGCGGCCGAGGCATCGCTCCTCGAGAGACTCTCGCAGAAGGAGGCGAAGTTCGCCTACGTGGCCCGTGAACTCGACAAGAGCGTCGCAGCCTCCGTCCTTGCGCTCGGCATCAAGGGCATCTACTCGTACGTGGAACCGGCACGCGTGGTGGAGAGCGGCGTGGCCGAGCCCGTGATCGGCCGCACCGACCCTGACGGACTCGGCACCTCGGGCATCGAGTTGATGTTCAACGACGTGCTCACGGGCGTCGACGGCACCCGTGTGCGACAGGTCGACAACGCCGGCCGCTCCATCGCGGGGGAGGGCACCACCACGGTGCAGCCGGTGCCCGGTGACGACATCGTGCTCACGCTCGACCGTTCCATCCAGTACCACATGGACGCAACCCTGCTCAGCCGCGTGCAGCAACTCAGCGCGAAGGGCGGCACAGCCATCGCCATGGACTCGCGGACCGGTGACATCCTCGCCATGTCCAACGTGAAGAGAAGCGCCGACGGGTCGGTGGGGATCGCGGACGCCAACTACGCGGTGGTGGAATCGTTCGAGTCCGGCTCGGTCGCGAAGGTGTTCAGCATCAGCGCCGCACTGAACGAGGGAACGGTGAGCGCCGACACCACCATGACCGTGCCGGGCACCGTGCGCATCGACGACTTCCAGATCCGTGATGCCTGGCCGCACGGCCCGATCCCGATGAACGTGCGCACCATCCTCTCCGAGAGCTCCAACATCGGCACCATGATGGTCGCCGACACGGTGGGGTTCGAGAAGCTGCACGGGTACCTGGGCCGCTTCGGTTTCGGCGCAAAGTCCGGCCTGAAGTACCCCGGCGAGAGCAAGGGAATCCTGAAGTCGGTGAAGAACACGTACGGTTCGGAGCGGTCAACCGTGTCCTACGGGTACGGGTTCACCGCGACGCCGCTGCAGATGGTGGCGGCGGTCAACGTGATCGCGAACGACGGCCGGTACGTGGCACCCCGGCTCGTCGCGGCAACCATCGACAAGGACGGCAGGCGCCGCAACACCGAGCCGGCGGCGGAGCACGACGTCCTCACGCCGGCAACTGCTGCCACCATGAAGGACATGATGCGCGACGTGGTGTGCACCGGCACCGGTGAGCGGGCAAAGGTGAAGGGCATGGAGATCGCCGGAAAGACGGGCACCGGGTACAAGGTGCAGGCCAACGGCACGTACAACACCGATGCCGGCGGACGGCGCTACTTCGCCACCTTCGCCGGCTTCTTCCCCGTGGCGGACCCGCGAGTGACCGTTCTCGTGTCGATCGACGAACCCAGCTCCGGCAGCATCGACCGTTTCGGCGGCACCGCCGCGGCCCCTGTGTTCGCCCAGGTCGTGCCGACCCTCATGAACGAGCTCGGCATCGCGCCGCTCGCCGTCGCGGAACTGCACCTCGATGCGGCTGGAGGCGTCCACCACATGGGCGTTGGTCACGATGTGGCCACCGGCGTCATAGACCCATCCGCTTCCGGAATTGGTGAAGTTTCTGG
>JBMUAQ010000129.1:0-3490 GCA_049454855.1 Ilumatobacteraceae bacterium | reverse complement strand
TCCGACAGCACCTCGAGGCCGCGGTCCTCGCCCCATCCCACGATCATCGCGGTGAGTCCGCTGAGCGCATCGTCGAGGAACTCCACCACCGCGCCGAGGAACACCGACACGCCGTCGGCATCCGTGACGCCGTCGGGGAACCCGGGGTCGGGCAGCGGAGCGGACATCCACTCGGTGCTCATACCCATCCTCCCCGGTCCTCGAACTCCTGGAGGTCATTCTCGTCCAGGTGGGCGAGGTCCACGGGCACCCGGGTGATCTCCCTCGCCGTGGCGAGATAGGAGGCGTGGAAATCGGGGGCGACGGCGGCGACGGTGTCGTCCACCATCTCGCAGAGCCGCGCGAATGACGCATGGTCGAGGGAGAGAAGGGTCTCGTCGCCGTCAGCGACGGCGCGGTGCACCCGGTCATGGTCGATCTCGCTGGTGAGGCCGGCCTGGGCCGCATCCCAGTGCAGGGCATCGAGCCACACCGCCGGTCGCGTCACCCGTGCGGCCGGTTCACCGTCGAGGTCGGGGAAGAGAAGGTCAACGTGTTCCGAGATCGCCTCCCGGAGCGGCTCCTCGGATCCGGCGGGCACCCGCGCCCGCTGCGGGATGCCGAGGGAGGAGCACCAGTTGCGGAAGACGTCCGTCATCCGGCCACCGCCCGAGAACGACCTGGTGACCCGCCCCGAGAACTCGTCGTTGTCGATGCCCGAGCCGGCCCATTCGTCGATGCGGCCCTTGCGCCGTTTCTCGGCATCGGGTCGGTCCCCGAGGAAGTGCACCAGCAGCGCCTCGTATGCAGGCCAGAACGCCCGCTCGCACTCACGCCCCCTGCACGAGAACCGGCCGCGCGAACCGGGGGGCATGCGGTGGGCGATCTGGTTGCAGTAGCGCCGTGACCACAGTTCGATGACGGGGTGGAACCTGCGGCGCAGTTCGTCCCACGACGGTTCGTCCCCGTCGACAGCACGACGCGCGAGCTCCACGGAACGTTCCGAACGGAGCGAACGTCCCCGGCCCTGGTCCTGCACGTCATGAGAGTAGTTCCGCCGCCTCAGCTCGCGAGGACGGCAAAGACGGTCACGATGGCGAGGATGACCGCCGCGATGTAGACGGCCAGAGCAAGAAGCCACAGCGCGCACAGGAAGCCGACCACCCACCCGGTCGTCGCGACGAGAATGCTCAGGGTACGCAGCACGCTGCCCGCCCTGCGTGCGCCGAGCGTGACCGCGAACAACCCCACGGCGATCCATGTCATGACGGGTGCGAGGCGGGAGGTGATGAGGAAGAGCCGGGTCTCCTCCATGCCGACGATGCGCGGGAGGATGCCGTAGGTGTGGGTCACCAGTTGCGGAACCAGCCCCCACAGCAGGCACAAGAGGAGACCCCCGCGGGAGTACAACGCCGGCAGCGTCTCCCACCGCCGGTCGGCATGACGCACGCCCCGCGCCGCGCGGCCCGCGAGACGACGGCTGCCGACCGCCGTGCCCGTCGCAGTGCCGGTGACTCCGCGCATCACGCGCGTCACCAACCCTGGTGCCGTGACGGTCATCGCAAGCCGCAGCTCGTGCGGGGTTCCCCCCGCGGTGAGGGTGATGCAGTCAGCGAAGGACCCGACTTCGGAGGTGTCGACCGTGATCTCGAACTCGAGAAGTGCGTCGCCCGTTGTCGGGACGCTGGCCGTCGCCGTCCACCACGGGCCGGAGAGTCTGTCGACGTGCAGGTCATCGGTGGGGACCACGCAGTCGACGCGCACCGTGACGGAGGCCGGACGGCCCTGCACGATCTCGCCGAGGTCGGCAACCGCGGGGGCAAACGAGATCCCGTGGTCGACGGGGGGCACCGTGGCGTCGTACCCCGAGCGCAGCCACGGGTCGGTGAGCACGCGCACCGCCTCATTCAGCTCGCGCATGACCTCCGCGGCATCCGGCGAGGGGTTCACGTCGGGGTGCCATCGGCGCGCGGCTGCCTTGTAGGCACGACGTATCTCGTGCTCGTCCGCCGACGGTTCCACCCCGAGCAGCGCGTACCACCCGCGGTGGTCACCGAGCGTGCCGGTGGCGGTCATCGCGAGGCTTCGAGCTCCCGCAACCGCTGCGGCGACCCGCCCGCGGTGAGCACCTTCTGCGAGCGAGCAGCGATGTCCTTGCCGAGCCGGCGGAACATGTCGGTGATGGCGGTGGTGTCGACCGACCGTGCGATCGGCACGAAACTGCCGCCCGTGCGCTCGGCCATGTGGCGGTAGTAGTCGTCGTGCGTGGCAATCGTGTAGACGAGAACGTCGTCATTCACCAGGCGGTCGATGATCTCGCGTGCCCCGAACCGCTTCTGGTGGGCTGGTTCGTCGGTGATCAGCACGAGAACCCGCAGCGCGCGGCGGCCGCCCTCCTTGCGCAGTGCCGCGTCCACCGCCTCGAACGCCGACTCGCCGTGGTTGCCCCCGCCGGCGTTCCTCTCGAGGTTGAGGAACATGTGCCGAGCCGGCTCGACCGAGTCGTGCCACGGGAGAGTGTCGTTGATGGTGTCGCCGGGAACCTCGAGATCGCCGAAGGGGACCGCGGTCACCCTCCACGGAACCGACACCCGGCCGAGCTCCTCGACGAGTTCGAGCGTGCATTCCACCAGACCGGGGAGCTTGCTTCCCATCGAGCCGGTGGTGTCGAACACGAAGATCACCTCCACCTCGCTGGCGCCGCCGATGCGGCCGCCTGCGGTGAGAACCTGCGCCGGCCCGTCACCCACCGACAGCGTCACCTGCCGGGCGGGCACGGCCGCTGCATCGCCGTTCTTCCTGCGCTTCATCAGTCCCATGTGTCGGTCCTCCGTCTCTCGGCGGGGACTGACGGACACGCACCGCCCGGCCGGGCACTAGGTTCGGCCCGGGACAAAGGGGGACCACATGTACGCGAGGAAGTTCGCCGAGACCACGCCCGACCACCCGGCCTTCATCATGGCCTCGACGGGGGAGACCGTCACCCACCGGGAGTACGACGAGCGTGCCAACCGGCTGGCCCACCTGCTGCGCGGTGCCGGCCTCCGTCGGGGCGACCACTACGCGGTCTTCATGGAGAACAACAACCGCTTCCTCGAGGTGTGCGCCGCAGGTGAACGTTCCGGGCTCTATTACACGCCGGTGAACTCGTACCTGAAGGCCGACGAGCTGGCCTACATCGTGCAGAACAGCGAGTCACAGGTGCTCATCACCTCGCGGTCGCGCCGGGACGTGGCGATCGAGGCCGCCGCGCAGTGCCCCCACCTGAAACTGTGCCTGATCGTTGACGGCACGGGCGATGACGGCCCGTTCAGGGACTACGCAACCGAGACCGCACGGTTCCCCGGCACGCCGATTGCCGACGAGGCGCTCGGCATCTCGATGCTGTACTCGTCGGGCACCACCGGCCGTCCGAAGGGGATCCTCCGCCCGATGCCGGACGCGCAGCCCGAGGAACCGCTGCCGCTGTGGGGCTTCCTCGACAACCTGTGGAGGTACCGGGACGGGATGA
>JBMUAQ010000128.1:0-3491 GCA_049454855.1 Ilumatobacteraceae bacterium | reverse complement strand
ACATCATAGTAGTGCTGCAGATCATGCTCCCTGGCGAAGGCCCGCAGGATCTCGGCCTGTTCGCGCTGGGATGCGTCACGGCCGAACCACTCCTTCGGCCATCGGGGGAACGACATGCGCGCATCGCGCATGCGCAGCCACCATTCGCGGAGAGGCAGGGAGTCGTCCCAGTTCGACGCGATCCAGTCGCGGGTGTCGCTGTAAGTCACGTGATCAGTCCAGGCGCACGCCGAGGTGGCGGAGGGCGATGGAGGAGTACACCGCCGCACCGCGGCGCATGTGGTTCTCCTCGTAGATGGCCCTGTTCGAGTGGTTGGGTGCGGCCTTCATGATGTCCATGCCCTCCGGCATGAGGCCGAGGAACATCATGGAGCCCTGCACACGGTTCAGCACGTAGCTGAAGTCCTCTGCGCCCATCACGGGGTTCTCCATGATGCGCACGTTGCGGTCACCCGACACCGCGGTGGCGACATCGGCCGCGAAAGAGGCGAACTCGGCGTCGTTCACGGTGACGTCGTACCCGAGGTTCAGCTGCACGTCCACCTCCATGCCGTGTGCCGCCCCGATTCCCTCGGCCACCCGGCGGATCCCATCGTGGATGAGGGTGCGGGTGCGCTCGCTGACGGCGCGCATCGTGCCGTTGATCATTGCCGTCTCGGGGATCACGTTGCTGGTGGTGCCGGTGTGGATCTGGGTGACGGTGATGACGCCCGGGTCGAACACGTCGATGCGGCGCGTGACGAGCGTCTGCAGGGCCTGGACGATCTCGCACGCCACGGGCACGGGGTCCATGGTGAAGTGCGGGGCGCTCGCGTGGCCGCCCTTGCCCTTCACGGTGATCACCATCGTGTCGCTCGAGGCCATGATGGTGCCGGCCTTCAGGCCCATGAAGCCGCCGGGGATGTTGGATGCGGCATGGATGGCGAACGCACCGGTCACCGGCGACTCCGTGCCGACATCGAGCAGGCCCTCCGCAAGCATCTCGCTGGCGCCGTTGTATCCCTCCTCGCCGGGTTGGAACATGAACAGCACGCGGCCGGGGATGTCGGCCTTGCGCGAGGACAGGATGCGCGCGGCGCCGAACAGCATCGAGGTGTGGGTGTCATGCCCGCACGCGTGCATGGCGTTCTCCACGTTGGAGCGGAAGTCGAGCCCGGTGTCCTCGGGCATGGGGAGTGCGTCCATGTCTGCGCGCAGCAGCACGGTCGGCCCCGGCTTGTCGCCGGTGAGCATGGCGGCAATGCCGCTGGTGGTCTCGTGCAGCGTGATCTCGAGCGGAAGGCCCTGCAGTGCCTCCAGCACCCTCTCGCGGGTGCGGGGCAGGTGGTTCGAGATCTCGGGCCAGCGGTGCAGGTCGCGGCGCAGTGTGACCATGTCGTCGAACATCTCGTTCGCCTGCTCGAGGATGCCCGCGGGATCACCGTGCTCGTCGCGGGCGGAGTCGGTGGTCAGAGAGTTTTTCGCCATGCCCCATGGTAGGCACAGGCGCATGCCAGGCCCGTCGGCGGCACGTCCCGCGAACTCACCCGATGAGACGGTGGAGGAGGTCGACAGGCTCGGGAACGTTGTCGGGCTGGTGAGCCGGGCACAGATGAGGGCGGAGGCGCTGCGCCACAGGAGCGTGTTCATCGCGGTCGTCTCGGAGAGTGGCCAGCTGCTCGTTCACCGACGTGCGGACACGAAGGACGTGTGGCCGGGCTGGTGGGATGTGGCAGTGGGTGGCGTGTGCGCCCCGGGAGAGACATGGGACGCCGCGGCAAAACGCGAGCTGGCCGAGGAACTCGGACTCGAGGGCACCGCGATGACGTTTCTCGCCCCCGGTGCGTACGAGGACGACGACGTGCGGCTCGTCGCGCATGTGTACGAGTGCCGCACCGACGGCCCGTTCCGGTTCGCCGACGGGGAGATCACCGAGGCGCACTGGGTGGCGCCGGAGGAACTTGCCGACTGGCTGGACGTGAAGCAGTTCCTTCCCGACAGCCTCGCGCTCGTGCTGCCGCGGCTTCGTGGGTTCTGCCACCTGCCGACATAGCCTCTCGGGTGAAGAGAGAGGGGAGCACGCCGTGGCCGGTCTCGTGAAGGTCGAATTCACCGTGGAGCCCTTCGTGGAGGGCGCACTTCCCCCGCACGTCACGGAGGCCGTGGCCGCTCTCGATGCCCTCGGGCTCACTGCGGAGGTCGGCCCGTTCGGCACCACGTTCGTGGCACCGGTGGAACTCGTGGGCCGTGCGGTGGGTGCCGTGCTCGAGGCCGCGTACGCGAACGGCGCCACCTATGTCACCGTGGACACAGGGCAACTGGAATGAGCGATCTGCCCGACCACCCGCTGATCCACGCAGTGAAGCCGGTGCTCGACATGCTCGGCGCGCAGATCATCCCCGTGGAGGACGCGATGATCAGTGACCGCGCACTGGAGTGGGAGGGCGAGATCATCGCCGCCGTGAGGCTGCCCCGGCTGCAAGGGGCACTCGACCGGCTCATCCGCCTCGTGGAGACCGAGCTCGGCGCACCGCTCGACCAGCTGTCACGCGAGGACAAGCAGCGCGCCATCCGTCTGCTCGACCAGAACGGCGCGTTCATCCTGCGCCGCGCGGTGGAGGACGTCGCGGACGCCATGGGCGTCTCGCGGATCACCGTCTACAACTACCTGAACGCCCTGCACCGCTAGAAACTCAGGCGGTCGAGGTTGTGTTTCGGGGTCTACTACCCCATATTGGTGTCAGTGACTATTAAGGAGTTTCCCGTGTCCTTCCGGAGGTGACCGCAACGTGCGGTTTCCTTCGAGGAGACACGATGAAAAACCACTTCCCTGAGGATTACTGTCCACAGCGCGAGAAGGTCCTTGACTTGTCCCGCGTTGTTCTGTCCGGAGGCCGTCGATTCGCCCGCAACCGCCGCATTGCCGGTCGTGATCGCGAAACTCAGAAACGTCAGCGAATCCGTGCAGTTCTTCGCGAGGCAACTCGTTGGTCCTGCGAATGTGACATGGAGGACGTCGACTACTGCCTTCGCTGCGAATCCGACATACTCCCCACGGTGTCCGAGACATTCGGAAGTTACGAGACTCCCACAGTGAAACTGTTTGGCCGCTTGGTTCTGTTCCATGGGTCAGGTTACGGAGATGATCTCGGCCCCTTGGTCCATTGGTACAACGAGCGCACCAAGGACATGACCTATCAGGAGACCTGCGACTTTCTTCGATCGATGTTTCGGGCGTCACCGTTCGGCAACTCGCTCAAAACCCGCCACGCATGCGGACACCTGTCTGACGCGGTTCAGCACCAGTTCGACACGGTGGGTTCGGGATACCGTCGCACTTCCGATTAACAACGTCACGCCGTCAAGGCACCCAGTACTGGTCGATGCCGGTGACCTTGTCGTCCTCCACGGTGAGCACGAACGGGAAGTCGGCCCACTCGTAACCGGCTGGGTGGGCGACCTGTTCGTTGCGCACGAACCTCTTGAGGGTGGAGTACCGGATGCGGTACGAG
>JBMUAQ010000127.1:0-3522 GCA_049454855.1 Ilumatobacteraceae bacterium | reverse complement strand
GCACCACAGGGATCAACGCCGCGATGTCGTACGGCCCGAGGCCGATTGCGTCCACCGCGATGTCGATGGCACCCTCTGCCACCAGCATGTGCTGCCAGAAGTCGCCGTAGCCGCGCACACGTTGTACGGTTGACTTCAGGTGCTTCACCCAGTCGGCACGGCCCGCATCCCGCCAGGTCTGCTCACCCACGATCGACAGTGATGCCTCCGACAGTTCGCTGACCTCACTCACCCGGATGGGGGAGCCGTTGCGGTACGCGCCACCCTCGGCGAGCCCCCACCAGCGCGCATGCATGGCCGGTGCCGACACCACACCCACCACGGGGCCGGCATCGCGGTGCACGAGTGCAATCAACGTGGCCCACACCTGCACGCCGCGCACGAAGTTGCTGGTGCCGTCGATGGGGTCGACCACCCACGTCCACTCGGCGTCATCGCTTCCGCCGGTGCCGTGCTCCTCGCCGTACCAGGCGTGGTTCGGCCGCTCGCGGCGCACGAGGTCCATGATCACCGTCTCGCACGCACGGTCGACCTCGGTGACCTCGGTGAGGTTCTCCTTCAGGTCCACCGAGAAGTTGCGGGCCTCGAAACGGGGGAGCGTGACCGCATCGGCCGCATCAGCCAGCCGCAGCGCGAAGTCGAGTTCGGGGGCAAGGTCGTTCGACACTGCCACAGAACTTAGGCGAGCAGATCTCGGGCCGCGGCCATGATTCCCGCGGCGTCCAGGCCGAACGAGGCGAGGATCGCATCCGGCTTGGCATGGGGGATGAACCGCGTGGGCACGCCGAGCGACTCGCTGCGTCCCTCGAACCCTTGGTGACGCACCGCATCGACGATCGACATGCCGATGCCACCGTCGCGGATGCCGTCCTCCACCGTGAGCACGGCTGTGTGCCGTGCAGCGTCGCGCAGCATGGCGTCGTCCAGCGGCACGCAGGAGCGCACGTCCCACAGCGTGGCGCGCACACCCGACGCCGCAAGTTCCTCCACGGCCTTCTCGGCGGCACCCACCATCTTCCCCACGGCCAGAACGGCGAGCGAGCCGTCGCCCTCCGCGAGCCGCAGCGCCGAGAGACCCGAGCCCACGGAGTCGGCTGGAACGTGGCGTGCCGCGCCCTTCGGGTAGCGGATCACCACCGGGCCGTCGTTCGCGAGCGACATCGCGTCGTGCAGCATCTGCTGCATGTCCTCCACGCTGGAGGGTGCGAGCACGCGCATGCCTGGCACCGTCGAGAGAAGGGCAAGGTCATAGATGCCGTGGTGGCTGGGGCCGTCGTCGCCGGTGACGCCGGCACGGTCGAGACAGAACACCACGGGCAGACGGTGCAGTGCCACGTCGTACACCACCTGGTCCCACGCGCGGTTCAGGAACGTGGAGTACAGGGCGACAACGGGGCGCAGTCCGCCGAGTGCCATGCCGGCCGCCGCGGTGACCGCGTGCTGCTCGGCGATGCCGGTGTCGAGGAAACGGTCGGGGAAGCGCTCCTGGAACTCGAGCAGCCCCGTGGGCCCCGGCATGGCCGCCGTGATCGCCACGATGCGCGGGTCGGCCTCGGCCTCCTTCACCAGTTGCTCGCTGAACCCCTGCGTGTACCCGGTGGGTCCGCTTCCGGTGGGGCCCGTGGCGGGGTTGAACGTGGGGGTGTCGTGCAGGTGCTTCTCGTCGTCGTCCTCGGCGAAGGAGTAGCCGCGGCCCTTCTGCGTGAGCACGTGCACCACGATGGGCCCGGTGTCGCCGCGCTCGATGGCAGAGCGGAACGCGTGCTCCAGCTCGCCGATGTCGTGGCCGTCGACCGGGCCGATGTAGCGCACGCCGAGTGCCTCGAAGAACGCCGGCGGCTGGAGGAACTCGCGCACCGCGGCCTTGAACGCCTCGGCGGCCTGCTCTGCCTGACGGCCGATCACCGGCAGGTCGCGCAGGAACGACTCCAGCCTGCGCTGTCTGCGCACATACGTGGGGTTCATGCGGATGTTGGTGAGCGCACTGCTCAGTTTCGCCGTGGCCTTCTCGGCCATCGGCTTCTCCGTGCCGCCGGTGGCGAGGTTCGAGATGGTGGGTGCGTAGCTGCGGCCGTTGTCGTTCAGCACGATGATCACGCGGCGGTTCGAGTGGCCGAGGTTGTTCAGCGCCTCGTACGCCATGCCGCCCGTCATCGAGCCGTCACCGATCACCGCGACGATGTGGCGGTGCTCGTTCTGCCCGGCGTCGCGCGCCACCGCGAGACCGTGCGCATAGGAGAGCACGGTGGAGGCGTGGCTGTTCTCGATGAAGTCGTGGCGGCTCTCCTCGCGGCTCGGGTACCCCGAGATGCCGCCCGACTGACGGAGCTTCTCGAACCCTGCCTGGCGCCCCGTGAGAATCTTGTGGACGTAGGCCTGGTGCCCGGTGTCCCACAGGATGGGGTCGCGGGGGCTCTCGAACACCCGGTGCAGGGCGATGGTGAGCTCCACCGCACCGAGGTTGGACCCCAGGTGCCCGCCCGTGTGCGACACCGCGTTCACGATGAACTCGCGGATCTCGCCCGCCAGTTCGTCCAGTTCCGCCACGGAGAGGCCCGCGAGGTCGGCGGGGGACTGGATCCGGGGGAGGAGGGCCATGACGGGTTCCACGCTACCCCTGGGGGTGCGACAGGGTCCCTCGCCGTGTCACCGCGGGGGTGTGACCCCTGCCTGATGCACGGGGGCACACCGCTCGGTGTGAATATCGAGGCCATGACACCGTCCTTCTTCGATCTCTCGGGCCGCGTGTGCCTCGTCACCGGCGGCAACTCGGGCATCGGCCTCGGCATGGCGCACGGTCTCGCCGAATGCGGTGCCGATGTGGTGATCTGGGGCACGAACCCCGGCAAGAACGAACGAGCACGCGCCGAACTGGCCGGGCACGGTCACCGCGTGCTCGACCTCGTGTGCGACGTGGGCGACCAGGATGCCGTGCGCGCCGCGATGGCGGAGTCGGTGTCGTCGATGGGCCGTGTTGACTCCGTGTTCGTGAACGCGGGCGTCGGCGGCCAGGCGCCGTCGTTCGTGGGAATGACGGCGGACGAGTGGCGGCGTGTGATGCGCGTGAACCTGGACGGCGCGTTCTTCACCGCACAGGAGGCCGTGCGCCACATGACCGAGCGCGGGGGCGGCGGTTCAGTGGTGTTCACCACGTCGGGTTCGGCGTACTACGGGCAGCAGCGCGGCCAGCACTACGGCGCATCGAAGGCCGGCGTGATCTCCATGATGAAGGCCATCGCCGTGGAGCACGCGCGCCACGGCATCCGCTGCAACGCGGTGCTACCCGGCTGGATCGAGAGCGACATGACGGCCGGGGCCCTCAGCTGGGACAAGTTCGTGGAGAAGGTGCTGCCGCGCGTGCCGCTGCGCCGCTGGGGCACGAAGGAGGACTTCGCGGGCATCGCCGCATACCTCGCGAGCGATGCGTCCCGGTATCACACCGGCGACGTGCTCACCATCGACGGCGGCTACCACTCCTTCTGAGCATCACCCCGCGGGGTGACCGAGCTTGGCCTCCATGTA
>JBMUAQ010000126.1:0-3647 GCA_049454855.1 Ilumatobacteraceae bacterium | reverse complement strand
CCGCCGCCCACGGTGCCGGAGCCTGCGCGGGTGATGGTGACCGACGGCAGGTTCGTGTTCCACACGATGGAGAGCGCGGTGCTGGCGGTGTTGTTGTTGCCGGCCGCATTGGTGAACTTGTTGGCTGCCACCGAGATGGACGCGGTGCCCGAGCCGGTTGCCGGCGCAGTCCAGGTGGCGGTGTACGTGAGGGGGTTGGAACTGGCGAACCCGCTGAGGGTGCCGCCCGACACGGTGATGTCGCCCACCACGAAGTTGGAGGAGGACTCGGACAGCGTGAACGTGACGGTGACGTCCTGGCCGCCGCCCACGGTGCCGGAGCCTGCGCGGGTGATGGTGACCGACGGCAGGTTCGCGTTCCACACGATGTTCAGCGACGAGCTGGCGGTGTTGGTGTTTCCGAGGGAGTTCGTGAACCCCCCGGCGTTCACGTAGATGTTCTCCACGCCCGAGCCGTTGGCGGGGGGCGTCCAGGTTGCGGTGTAGGTGGTGCCCGAGCCCGAGAACCCGCTGAGGGTGCCGCCCGACACGCCGATGTCACCGAGGGCGAAGTCGCTCGATGCGCTCGAGAGCGTGAAGGTGATTGCGAGTGTCTGGCCGTCACCCACGGCGCCCGACCCGGCCCGGGTGATGGTGACCGTGGGCCTGGTGGTGTCAACCGTGACGGTTCCGCTGGATGCAGGGGAGAGGTTTCCCGATCCGTCGGCCAGGTACGCCTTGTACGTGCCCGCCGACAGGCCCGAGAGAGCCAGCGATGTGTTCGAGTTGGCCGAGCTGATCGAGACCGAGTTCCAGAGGTCGCCGGCGGCGCCCGTGATGCTGGACAGGTTCGACACCGTCACCGATGTGTTGACGAGGTACACGGTGCCGGTGGCCGAACCCTGGACTGTTGCGTTCTGGTTCGGCCCGAGGGTTGCGGTGGTGGCCGTTGCCGAAAGTGCAGTCCACGTCACATTCTTCACACCTTCGCCGAGGCTCGCGTTGCCGGCTGACGGGTTCACGGCCGTCGCGGTGACAGTGTCGGAGCCCGCGTTGGTTCCCGTGTAGCACCGGCTCGGGGTGTTGCCAGAGGCGTCCGTTGTGGCTGTGGCCATCGAAGCCCCGGCGTTGGCCCCGGCGACGGCAAACGAGACGCTTGCTCCCTGGAAGTTGGCCAGCGGGTTACCGCGCTTCACGTTCACGGTGAAGCAGATGGTCCCACCGGCCGTTGACGAGGAAGAGTCCGCAGTGATCGTGACCGCCGAGGGAAGCGTCACCGACGCACCACCAAGGATGCCCCGCTTCAAGGAGGCCCCGGAACCCTCCGTGGCGAGCACATCAAGCGGATACGTGCCTGACGAGTCGACGAATCCGTTGTGCCACGCTCCGGCGATGTTGGAGTTCGTCAGTCCCGGGAACGCAGACTGTCCCGCGGCGGTCAGTTGGAGGTTGCTCCCATAGTCGCCGTTCGGGCTGAGGGTGGGGAACAGAGTGGACAGCCAGCCGTAGTTGGTGGCACCCGAGATGTAGGCACCAGTGTTTGCGAAGAGGGCGCCACCACGGTTCACGTGAGTGGCAATTGCATTGGCGGCCGCATTCACTTTGGTGTATTCGGTGCCATCCATACGGTTCGTATTGCAGATTCCGTCCACGATGTGGATGAGCAGAGGCTTCACTGTTCCAGATTGCACATCGTTGAAGAAGGTTTCGATCGCCGACGCCCCGTCGTAGAAGTCCACACCCTTCGGGGATGCCATGGTGGTCGCGCCCCAGTAAGCGGCGCCACCACAGTTGTTGCTGATGTTGTTCGTGTTGCTTCCGCTGAGTGGCGCACCCACGACCGCAATGCGACCATTTGAGGACGACGAATACGACGATGAGACTCCGGCAGTGAGATTCTCGTACGCCTTCTTGACGTAGATCCATTGCCCCCACACGGCACTGTTGGTCACGCCGCCGTGGTACCCGGCATCGGTGCCATCGAGAATCACCGGTCCACCGGCGGCGTACACCGTGGCGGACAGCGGCCGGAAAAACGGTGCCGACATCTGCAGTTCCACAGGTGCCAGAGCGAGCAAGGAGGTGAGAATGCCGACTGCCGGCGCGAGACGCAAGAAAGGACGGAAATACCTACCCATACTTTTAGTATACGACTGCTTCAGCAGACTTTTTCGGCGCTTCGCGGTGTGGTCAGGCTGTGACGTTGAAGGTGACCGACGTCCTGGCGATGCTGCAGTACCCGGATGTGGTCCCTGGGGTGCTGAAGAAGTAGGGCGTGACGTCCTGTGGCATCACGTTCATCGGACCGTAAGAGTAGAAGTAGTCGTCCTTGTTGACGAGGTAGATGTATTGACCCACGCGAACGTCAAGGTTGAGCGGCAGTACGTCGCTGACGTCCTCGCCCCGGTCCATACGGGCACGGGTTCCCATGGGAATCGTCAAGATGATGCTCCCCGGTCGGTAGATCGTGGTCGATGTGGTTGTCGGCCCCGGAGGGCGCGTGGTGGTCGGGGCGAGCGTGGGGGAACTCTGGTGGGTGGTGGTCGGCGCCACGGTGTTGACCGTGGTGGTCACCACCGGAACCGTGCCGGGCACCGGCGCCGTGTTTGATGACGTGCCCTGGCCGGCACGTCTGCCCGTCGGGGCACGGGTGGTGGGGGTGGAAGAAGCGGCCGGTGCGTCGGAGGTGGGGGAACCCACGACCGTGTTGTCTGAGTCCGTCGCCACCGAGATTTCACTGGCTGTCGACGGGACCGTGATGGGCTCGTTGTCGACGTCTGAGAACGTGCGCACGGACACCACGGCGAGGGCGATGGACACCACGGCGAGATACGCGATCCGTGCATAACTGAACCGTCCCACCGAACGCATGTTGACAAGCCTACGTAGGCGTGGCGGGCACTTGGCCCCGCGGTGCGTCAGCGCACGGGCGGTTCGGCCTCCGAGAAGCGCTCAGTCACCTCATCGTCGGGCATCGACATCATCATCTCGTACACCGCCTTCGGGTACGCCAGGTGCGGCTTCGACCAGTCGATCGGCGGGTTCGGCAGCGGCTCCGCTGGTGCATCGAAGCGAGCGGGGCTGCGGTAGCGGGCCAGTTCCTCGTCGTTGATGCCGGCGAGCGCCACCACCTCGGGGTCGATCCACCTGCGCGCGTCGATCGGCTCGCTCGATGTTGCGACCTCGAGCACGAGGCCCTCCGGTCCGGCGAAATAGATGGAATCACACATGCCGTGGTGAAGCGGGCCCATCACGTTCACACCGCGCGATCGGATGCGCGAACGCATGGCGAGGAGTTCCTCGTAGGTGTCCACGTTCAGGGCCACGTGCTGCATGGTGCCGCCCGCAGTTGCGCCGGCGGCGTTGCCGGCGTGGGTCACGTTCGCAACCGGCTCGACGTGCTTGATGGCGTCCATCTGCACGAATGCGACGGTGCAGGTTTCGTTCAGCTTCATGAACGCGTGCCACGCCCCTTCGGCGCCGTGCATCCAGAAGAGCGCCACGAGCTCGCAGCCGAGAACATCGGAGAAGAACTCGATCTGCGTCTTCACGTCGGCGGTGCTGATGGCGAGGTGGTGGAATCCGTTCGGTGCCGTCATGACCCCATGTCTACTTCGGTCCCGGCAGCCGCGCACATGCCCGGGAATTGCGAAGGGCCCGGCACCAGG
>JBMUAQ010000125.1:0-3738 GCA_049454855.1 Ilumatobacteraceae bacterium | reverse complement strand
CGAACCCATGCCCACTGCGTGGTGGTTGCGGCCCGTCAGCAGAGCCGCGCGCGTCGGGGAGCACAGGCTGGTGGTGTGGAAGTTGGTGAAGCGCAGGCCGCCCGCGGCGAGGCGGTCGATGTTCGGTGTGCGGATCTCGCTGCCGTAGCAACCGAAGTCGGCAAAGCCGGTGTCGTCGAACACCACCAGCACCACGTTGGGTGCGCCCGCGGCTGCGGTGGCCTCGGCCGGGTAGTGCGGTGCAACCTCGCCCATGGTGACGCCCGAACGCTTCTTCTCTGCCATGTTTCCCCCCTGTGGAAAAGCCCGTCCGCCGACAGTAGTGCCGTGTCCGTCAGGTCCCCGCAAGCGGAAGGAACCGTGACACACCCCCCTGTCACAGTGCTTCGGTGCCGTGCGGCGGAGGCCCCGAAACTTTTGGTGCCCGGCACAATTTCACGGGTGTGATTCGGCCCCACAGGTGGTTGAATACACGTCCCCCCATCGACCGAGAAGGAGCACGGATGCCAGTTCAACGGCAACTCCCAACCAGAGCCATCTGACCCACAGCCCCCCGGGGCTGCGCGTCGGCTCTGGTTCTGATCAACCACCACACAACTTGCCGTTGAACAAATGAAAGGTATCCCCATGTCCATCAGCGACTCCTTCCGCGACCCCTCCCACGGGTCCGCACCCGACAACCAGCGCCCCGACGCACCGGAGATCTCCGCTGCGCTCGAGAACGTGCAGTTCCGTGTGCAGCACGTCGACCCGCTCGTGCGTGACTGCAACCGTCACCTCATCGACCTGCTCGGGCCCTGCCCGAACACCGACTCCGGCAACTGGGTATCGGTGGACGACGAGGGCGCGGCGAGCATCGCGGTCCACGACATCGTCGACATCGCCCGTCTCGGCGCGGCCCTCGAGCAGATCGCCCGCACGGTCGACCTCGCCGAGGCCGGCTCCACCGTGAAGTCCGACGCGTCGTACCGCCGCCACCTCGAGCTCGTCGCCCTCGACAACACCGTGCCGGCCCAGGGGCAGTCGCTCCACCTCGGCACCCGCCGCAACAACCGCAACCTGAAGAAGGGACTCTGACCAACATGGCAACCTCACCGTTCGAGAACCACAGGTCGTCGTGGGAGATCACTCTCAACGACGACGAGATCAACCGGGTGCGTGCGATGCTGCACGCCATCTCGGCGCGCAAGGACAACCGTGAGTTCGTCTGGGTGAAGCGCACCGGGCCGTCCACGCGCCGTTGGTTCGTGGAGGGCTACCACATCCGCGCCTATCTCGACTTCCCTGCCGGCCCGGCGGACCCCGAGGAGGTCATCGCCGTCCCCGCCCACGTGCTCGACCTCGCGGCCGAGCTCACCGAGCCGAACAGCGAGGTCACGCTCTTTCTGAACGAGAAGGAGAACATCCTCGTGTGCCGTGCGCTCGACCAGTATTCGGCGGCCGACTGCTTCGCCCCCGAGATCACCGAGCCCACGTTCGACCCCGTGTCCGACGTCGACCCGGTGCTCGGCGGCAAGTACATGCGCCGGGTGCGCGTGAAGACCGATGTGCTCGAGCGCATCGCCGACCAGTACATGAACCTCCGTCGCTCCACGTACGACGGCAGCTCCAGCCCCACCCCGCCGGCCACCACGCTTGCGTTCACGCCGGACACGATCCGCTGGACCACCGACTGGTCGCGTCTCGGAAAGCCGGCCGTGTCGGGGATGGCCCCCGCCGTCACCGACCGCTACTTCGACGTCACCTTCTACCCCCTGTACTTCTGGACGTACGTGAGCATCTGCCCGCTCGGCAGCGAGGTGTCGTTCGGGTGGGACAACCACCACGTCGCGATCTGGGGCGACAACTGGGCGGTGTGGGGCGACGAGCTGAGCGAGATGTCCGTGCGGTGGACCGAGCGCGCCGACGACGTCTTCGAGGAGTACGGGTTCTCCCGCAACACGGACCTCTCCGACAACGACAGCCTCACCTACGAGAACGATGACGTGATGATCTCGGTCGAGGTCATCGACGGGGCAGCCGGAACTGAGTGCCTCCGTCTCACCTACATCCTCGACAGCGGTGTCGAGGTCACCCGCGAGGTGCTGGCGGAGACGATGGCGCTCTCCGACCGACTCGTGGCGGCCAAGCTCGCTATCACCGAGTCCTTCCTCACCGTCACCGTGGATGTCGACAACCCCCGCAACAGCGACCAGTTCAAGGACGGGGTCGCCGCCCTCCTGGCGGCCATCGGCCGCTGCGGGGACTTCGCAAAGGCGCTTCCCCTCTTCGGTGACGTCATCCCCCCGTACGAGCCCGAGGTCGACCCCGTCGAGGACTGACCCCTCGCCGGGCACCCGCTCCCTCTCCGGGTGCCCGGCCGGGGCGGCCGATGGGCGAGAATGTCGCATGTCCCCGAACGTGTGGATCCTCGGCGGTCACCAGACCGACTTCGCCAGGTCGTGGGCCCGCGAGGGTCTCGACATATCCGACATGATGCGAGAGTCCATCGAGGCTGCCCTTGTCGACGCGCGCATCGATGCCTCCATGGTCGACACCGTGCACGTGGGCAACGCGTTCTCCGAGCTGCAACGCGGCCAGGGCCACCTCGGTGCCATGGCACTGCAGGTGGTGCCGGACCTGCGCGGCAAGCCGGCGATGCGCCACGAGGGTGCATGCGCATCGTCGTCGCTGGCGGTGCTGGCCGCCATGGCCGAGATCGAGGCGGGTCGTTACGACGTTGCGCTGGTGGTCGGGGTGGAGGAGCAGAAGGCACTGCCCGGTGACAGGTCGTCGGTGAACCAGAATGCCGCCGCATGGCAGGACAGGGAGGGCATCTCGTGCACCTTCATGTGGCCGGCGGTGTTCGGTCTGCTCGCGGAGGAGTACGCATGGCGCCACGGCCTCGACCGGGCGCACCTGAACCGCATCTCGGAGATCAACTACGCGAACGCGAAGCGCAACCCGCTGGCCCAGACACGTGACTGGAGGTTCACCGACCTCAGCTTCACCGATGACGACGTGGCGAACCCCCTCATCGAGCCCGGCACGCGCCGCCAGGACTGCGGCCAGATCACCGACGGTGCGGCCGCCCTCGTGCTGTGCTCCGACCGTTTCATGCGCGACCACGCGTCGCGCACCGGCCGCGACGCCTCGCGCACCGCGCGGATCCTCGGGTGGGGCCACCGCAACGCGGGCATCCGCTTCCTCGACAAGATCGAGGCGAGCCGCGGCGACACCCACGTGTTCCCCCACGTGCGCGACACGGTGGGCGACGCGTTCCGGCGCGCGGGCGTGGGTGACGTGCTGCAGCTCGACGGCATCGAGACGCACGACTGCTTCTCGGTCACCGAGTACATGGCCATCGACCACTTCGGCATCACCGCCCCGGGCGAGAGCTGGAAGGCAGTGGAGAGCGGCCTCATCGAGCGCGACGGCGACCTGCCGGTGAACCCGAGCGGTGGCCTGATCGGCGGAGGCCACCCCGTCGGCGCTACGGGTGCGCGCATGCTGCTGGATGCGGCGCGACAGGTGGAGGGACGCGCCGGAGACACGCAGGTGGACGGCGCGCGCACGTTCGGCACGCTCAACATCGGCGGTTCGCTCGCCACGGTGGCGAGTTTCGTGGTGGGCGTGCGCGACTAGTCGCGTGCCTCGTTGCGCTGCTTCGCGGCGCGCGCACGGTGCATCCACACCCGCCAGCCGAGCATCGTGACGCCCAGGAACACCGAGGCGACCACCACGAACGAGGTCGCGGTG
>JBMUAQ010000124.1:0-3741 GCA_049454855.1 Ilumatobacteraceae bacterium | reverse complement strand
GACTGGCGCGTGCGTGATGTTCTCGAGGCCGAACGCCAGGCCACCATCGAGCTGGGACGGACGTTCGTGGAGACGACGGCCAAACTCACCGACGAGGTTCGGCTCCTCGAACAAAGGGTGCGCCAGCTCGAGAAGACCGTGGAGCTGAGGCTGAGGGACGACAAGTGACGTCCCTTCTTGCACCCGTGAGACGGGTCGCGGCAAGCCACGAGCTGCTGTGGAACCTCACCCTGCGCGAGCTGCGCACCAAGTACCGGCGGTCGGTGCTGGGCTGGACGTGGTCGATGCTGAACCCGCTGGCCACCGTGGCCATCTACTCGTTCGTGTTCGGGCACCTCTTCGGGGCCGATGCCCCGGTGGGCACCAACAGCTCCGTGCGCACCTTCGCGCTGTACCTGCTGTGTGCGCTGCTGCCGTGGAACTTCCTGATGCTGGTGACGAACACCGGCATGAACTCGCTGGTGGCGAACGCGGCGCTGGTGCGCAAGGTGGCGTTCCCGCGCGAGGTGCTGGTGTTCGCGAACTCGCTGCACGGCATCGTGCAGTTCGGCATCGAGCTGGGGCTGCTCACCGTGGCCCTCGTGATAGCGGGCAGCTACTTCTTCGTGTGGATACCGGTGGTGGTGCTGCAGATGTTGCTGCTGATGCTGTTCGCCTCCGGGCTCGCCCTGGCGCTGGCCGCCGGCAACGTGTACTTCCGCGACCTCGGCTACCTCTGGCAGATCTTCAGCCAGGTGTGGTTCTTCGCCACCCCCATCGTGTACATGCCGTCGCTGATCGAGGGCAAGGTGCCCGAATGGGTGCAGCGCATCCTCGATTTCAACCCGATGGCCGTGTTCGGCCAGGGCTTCCGCCGCACCATGTACGACAACGCGTTCCCCGGCTGGGACAACCTGGGTGCGTGCGCGCTGGTGGCGGTGGTGTCGATGGTGCTGGGGTGGTCGCTCTTCACCCGGCTGTCACGCCGTTTCGCCGAGGAGCTGTAGTCACATCCGCCTGAGCCGGCGCAGCTGGCTGGCGATGTAGGGGCGGGCCCGGCGCTGGCCGCCGCGCTCGGTGATGGCGTCCTGCAGGCGCTCGAGCGCGGTGATGATCACGTCGGTGCGCGGCGTGCGCCCGAGGCCCACGCAGTCGGTGAGGAACCCCGCGAGGGACTGATGCCCCCGCTCGCCGTTGCAGCGCCGGCACGCCGCCAGCTCGTTCTCCACCCAGCTGGGCCCGCCCTTGATGCGGGGCACCATGTGCTCGGTGGTGGGGCGGTTCAGCCCGCCGGGGGAGTTGTCGAGAGGGGCCGAGCACCACACGCACCAGGGCCCGTCACGATCGAGGATCGCCTCCATGCGCTCACGACGGTTCGGCTGGCGTTCGGCCACGCTGCGACCCTGCCACGGCGCGGCGCCGGCCGGCCACATGGGGCTCGATGCGGTCTGGTGCTGTGGGGAAAGAGAATAAGCAAACGCTTATACTCGGGGGCAGTCGGTCAGGGTGACCGGCCCGTGGGAGATCCTGGAGACAACCGAATATGCCACCTGGTTCGGGAGCCTCACGGAGAAGCAACAGGTGGCAGTACGGAATCGGGTCGAAGCCCTGGCCACGGGTGGGCCGTCACTCGGTCGACCGTATGTGGACTCACTGCGCGGTAGCCGATTCAAGGGGTTGAAGGAGCTGCGGGTGGCATCGAACGGCCACTTGCGGATTCTGTTCATCTTTGACCCGGCGCGACGTTGCCTGTTGATTCTCGGAGGCGACAAGTCCCGGGACAACCGATGGAACGACTGGTACCGGACGGCAATTGCGGAAGCTGAACAGATCTACGAGAGATACCGGAGAGGAGATACGACATGAGCACGAAGAAATCGACAGTTCTGGATGAGTGGAGACAGGCGCCTTCCTTCGAACGCGACATCACCGAGTGGCACGAGGAGTTCTGGACAACAACTCTCTCGTACTACCTCAACCGTCTCCGGAAGCGGCGCAAGATGACCCAGAAGAAGATGGCGGAAGTACTCCACATCTCGCAGCCCGGTGTGTGCCAGAGACTGAAGAAGCCCGGGAACATCGCGAATCTCGCCGATCTTGTCCAGGCCCTGGGTGGCCGACTCGACGTGATTGCCTACATCGACGGTGAAGCAATCTCCCTCGTGAACGGACGGATCACTCCGTATGACGAGAACGAGGTCTACGACGCCACCGACCCGGAGACCAACTCGTTGTGATCACCGGCAGGTTCGCACCGTCACCCACCGGGGACCTGCACCTCGGCAACCTGCGCACCGCGCTGGCGGCGTGGATGTCGGCGCACCGCGCCGGCCCGGGCACCGGACGCTTCCTGGTGCGCTTCGAGGACCTCGACCGCGTCACGTCGTCGCGCGCGATCGCCGCGGGCCAGATGGCCGACCTGGCCGCAATCGGGGTGGTGCCCGACGAGGCACCCGTGTTCCAGAGTGACCGGTTCGACCTGTACGACAGGGCCATCGACGGCCTGATTGCTGCCGGGCTCACCTACCCGTGCTTCTGCACCCGCAGGGAGATCCGTGAGGCGGCGGAGGCACCCCACGGCGGCCAGGTGGCGTACCCCGGCACGTGTCGGGCCCTGAGCCCCCGTGAGCGCGCCAGACGGGCCATGGAGCGACCCGGGGCGGTGCGGCTGAACGCAGAGGCGGCCGGCTTGGCAGGTGCGGAGATCGCCTTCAGGGACGCCCTGGCGGGAGAGGTGGCGGGCCCGGTGGACGACGTGGTGCTGCGCCGCAACGACGGGGTGCCCGCCTACAACGTGGCCGTGGTGGTGGACGACGCCGCCCAGGGTGTGACCGAGGTGGTGCGCGGGGACGACCTGCTCGCGGTTACCCCCACCCAGGTGGCCCTGCAGAGGCTGCTCGGCCTGCCCACGCCCGAGTATCTGCACGTGCCGTTGGTGTACGGCGACGACGGGGAGCGGCTCGCCAAGCGCCACGGGGCGGTGACACTGTCGGATCTTGCGGCGCAGGGCACCGGACCCGACGAAGTGCGCCGCCGTCTGCAGGCCGAGGTGGAAGCATGGTTTCCCTATGGGAAACCTTGAGGCAATCCTGGGCTACGAGGGCGCGCGCGACGACGGTGATGCACACGAGGTGGCACCCGACATCATCGCGATGCCGTTCTGGACCCCCGACTTCTGCGCCACGGTGATCCGTGCCGCGCAGGCAGCCGGCGGGTTCGAACACCAGCCCGACGACCCCGTTGCTTCATACGACCTCTCGCTTGCTGCGATATCCCCAAGGCTCTTCGAGGCGTTCGAGAACGACATCGGAATGCGCATGTGGCCTGCAATCCGCAAGTGGTGGCCGATTGTCGACTACCACGGGCTGCGCGACGCGTTCGTGATCCGGTACGCGCTGGGGGAGCAGGAGGAACTGCGCCTGCACCACGACGTGGCCCAGGTGTCGGCCAGCATCAAGCTGAACGACGGGTACGAGGGAGCCGAGCTCGAGTTCCCCCGCCAGGGATGGACGAACGCCGCGATGCCCGTGGGCACTTTGATTGCGTGGCCGAGCCTGGTGACGCACCCGCACGCCACGCGGCCGCTCGTGAGCGGGGAGAAGTACTCGCTCACAATCTGGTGCGAGCTGCCGATTCCGCTCGACTGACGCCCAGATGCACGAATGGGGCAACGCTTCCGCGTCGCCCCATTCGCCCCAGAAGCACTGAAGGACCAGAACTGGTCCCGGCTGGACTCGTCAGAAAAAAGTGTACGCAGACGCA
>JBMUAQ010000123.1:0-3805 GCA_049454855.1 Ilumatobacteraceae bacterium | reverse complement strand
CCGTGGTTCCGGTGGGAGAATAGGTGATCTCCGCCGGAGCCGTATTGACTATCTCGATCACTCGCACGGCGACGCGGCTGTCGCCCGTCGCACAGTGGACCGCATCGTCGACGACATCCGTTGGCCGATCCTGAACGAGTTCAAGCACACCTCGGTGCCCATGTAGGTTGGCCGCCGTGTCAGGTGGCGAACGGAGGATGACCGATGCCGAGTCGCTGATGTGGCGCCTCGAGAAGGACCCCTATCTGGCGTCCACCTTCGCCAACATCACCGTGCTCGACCGGCCGCCGGACATGGACCGTCTGGTGGCGCGCATGGAGCGCACCTCGCTCCTCTTCCCCCGCCTGCGTCGCAAGGTTCAGCTGATGCCGGCGAACGTCGGCAACCCGATGTGGGTGGACGACCCCGCCTTCGACATCCGCCACCACGTGCGCCGGGTCGCCCTGCCGGAGCCCGGCTCCATGCGCCAGCTCCAGGACCTCGTCACCCTGCTGATCGCCGACCCGTTCGACAGGTCCCGGCCGCTGTGGCAGTTCATCGTGGTCGACGGTCTCGAGGGCGGGCGCAGCGCGATGGTGCTGAAACTGCACCACACCATCACCGACGGCCAGGGTGGCGTGGAGCTGTCGCTCCACTATCTCGACATGGAGCGCGACCCCGCACCCTTGCCGCCTCTCGACCCCGAGGTGCTGATGGCGGCGGCCGACGTGCGGGAGCCCGACCCCGGCGACGCCCTGCGCGGTGCGATGGCCGACACCCTGCGCGTGCCGATCGCGGTGCTCAAGCAGGTGCGCGGGATCCTCGCCGACCCGGGCCTCATTGCCGGGATCGGCTCGTCGACCTCCGCCACCGTGCGCAACGTGCTGGCCCAGCTGCAGGACACCGACCGCGCCCGTTCCCCGCTGTGGACCGAACGCAGCCTGAGGAGACGGCTCGAGACCGCGCGTGTGCCCTACAAGGAACTGCGCGCCGTGTCGAAGATGCTCGGTGGCACGCTGAACACCGCGTTCGTCACTGCCGCGGCACACGCGGCCGGTCGCTATCACGACCTCATGGGGTCACCTGTGGAGTCCCTGCGCGCATCGATGGCCATCAGCACCCGCACGGATTCATCGCAGTCGAACGCGTTCTCGCTGGCGCGGATGCTCGTGACCACCTCGGGGATGCCGATCACCGACCGGTTCGCCGCAGTGAACGAGATCCTCCTCGCCGCGCGCACCTCCGGCACCTCCGGTGCGGTGGATGCCGTGGCCACCATCGCCACCGTGCTGCCGACATCGGTGATCACGCGGCTCGCGCGGGCGCAGTCCCAGACGGTCGATTTCGCCACCTCGAACGTGCGCGGGGCGGGCACCCCGCTGTACGTGGCGGGCTCGAAACTGCTGGGGAACTACCCCGTCGGGCCGCTCGCCGGCACGGCGTTCAACATGACGTTGCTGTCGTACATGGGGTCGCTCGACGTGGGCATCAACATCGACGAGGCAGCGGTGGAGAACCCCGACCTCCTCAGGGAGTCACTCGACGATGCGTTCGCCCAGTTGGTGGCACTTGCGCCCCGCACGGAACAGCAGGGGGCAGGCACACCGGAGCCGGTCGAGACCCCGCGGCGGTGGTGGAAGAGACTCAGCCGTTCGCGCTGAGCAGCGAGCGGAGATCGAGCAGGAGGTCGGCGACCTCGGTGGCGGAGATGAGCTCGCGACGGAGCATCTCGGCGAGGGCCTTGTCGATGACGGCAATCGCCTCGGTGACAACCGGTTCGCGGGTCTCGATCATCTCGTGCTCCTTCGTCGGGGCGGATGTCCGGGACCGTACGGCCCCTCCGCCCGTGTCCACATGGTACAGACGGGGGTCCGCCCGCAGTGGGCATACCCCCGCACCGCCGGTGACATGCGTCGCCGCCCCGCGCCATAGGGTTGCGCCATGGATCTGAACGGAAAGACAGCCGTTGTCACCGGCTCCGCCAACGGCATCGGCGCCGCCCTCGCCCGGCGTTTCCACGCTGCGGGAGCGCGCGTGGTGCTCGCCGACCGGGACGCAGCGAACCTCGCCACCGTGGAGCAGGAACTGAACTCGGCGCGCGAGGGTTCGGCGTTCGCTGTTGCCGCCGACATCGGCTCCGAGCAGGGCAACATCGATCTCATCGAGGCAGCGCGTGCGAAGTTCGGTTTCATCGACCTCTTCTTCGCGAACGCGGGGATTGCCATCGGCACCGACCTCTCGTCCACCAGTGAGGCCGAGTGGGACACCATCATGAACGTGAACCTGCACGCGCACCGCTGGGCCGCCAAGCACCTCGTCGGCGACTGGCTGGCGGCCGGCGAGGGCTACTTCTGCAGCACGGCATCTGCTGCCGGGCTGCTCTCGCAGATCGGCAGTGCCACCTACAGCGTGTCCAAGCACGCCGCGGTCGCGTTCGCCGAGTGGATGTCGATCACCTACGGCGACAGGGGCGTGAGGGTGTCGTGTCTGTGTCCCCAGGGCGTCAACACGAACATGCTGAACCCGCCCGACCGCGCGAAGGACCCCTCCGGGGCGATCGCGCGCAACGGTGGCGACGTGGTGAAGGCATCAGGCGACGTGCTGGAGCCGTCCGAGGTGGCCGACATCGTGTACTCGCACATCCTCGAGGAACGGTTCCTGATCATGCCCCACACCGAGGTGCACACCTACGAGAAGCGCAAGGTGGAGGACCGTGACCGGTGGCTCGCCGGCATGCGCCGTCTCCAGGCGAAGGTCATCGGGGCCTGACCGCCCCCACAACCAGGAAAGCGGAATCAACATGGGCGTGAGACTGGATCCCTCCGACGAGTACATGCACGAACTGGGCCCGGAGCCCAACTTCAACGAGAGCATGTACATCAACTGTTTCGACCCGTCGACACGGATGGGCGGCTGGTTCCGGATGGGCAACCGCGCGAACGAGGGGCACGCGGAGATGACCATCTGCATCTACCTCCCCGGCGGCCGCGTGGGGTTCATGTTCAAGCGCCCCGACATCGACTCGAACGACCGCCTCGACGCGGGTGGCCTCACCTGGACCATGGTGAAGCCGTTCGAGGAACTGCGCGTGGACTACGCAGGAAAAGTCTGCGTGCTGGACGACCCGCACGACATGGCCGACCCCCGCACCGCGTTCAAGAACAACCCGTTCGCCGACTGCGAGGTGCACGTCACCTTCACGGGACAGGGCCGGGAGTCCATGTTCGGCGGCGAGCCCGACACCCCGCACGAGGCGCCGGGCGAGGAGTTCGCGCGCGGTCACTACGAACAGCTCGTGCGCGCCGTCGGCACCATCCGTGTGGGCGACGAGGAGTTCGAGATGAACGGATTCGGCCTGCGCGACCATTCGTGGGGCCCGCGCTACTGGCAGGCGCCG
The DNA here is from genome assembly GCA_049454855.1 of Ilumatobacteraceae bacterium. Classification (GTDB taxonomy): domain Bacteria; phylum Actinomycetota; class Acidimicrobiia; order Acidimicrobiales; family Ilumatobacteraceae; genus UBA2093. The sequence continues at coordinate 429 of JBMUAQ010000123.1, read as the reverse complement.
TGGTACTACCGGTGGCTCACCGCGAACTTCGGGGACGACCTCGGCTTCATGGCGAGCCGCGTCGCGAAGAAGGACGGCCCGGGCACGCGCGGCGGCTTCGTGTGGGACGGCGGGAGCATCCACCTGTGCGACGACGTCCGCATCTCCACCGTCACCGAGGGCGATGACTCGTACCACGCGAAGGTGACAGGTGTGATCTCGTCGTCGAGGTCGCAGAAGGAGTGGACGTTCGAGGGCGAGGTGGAGAGCCTCATCCCGCTGCGCAACCGGCGCCAGGATCCCGACGGCAACTGGCTGATGACCCGCATCAGCGAGGGCATGACCAAGTGGACGATCACCTCGGGTGAGCACGAGGGCCGCGAGGGCTGGGGCATGTCGGAGTACCTCGACCAGATCATCGACGGCAAGCCCGTCGGCATCGCCGAATAG
>JBMUAQ010000122.1:0-3841 GCA_049454855.1 Ilumatobacteraceae bacterium | reverse complement strand
CACCTGGGCGTCGAACATGGAGTGGTCCATGAGGAACCCGTGGCTGAGGACCACCGCGGGGCCGCTGCCCCCGGAGTCCTCGTAGGCGACGGTGGTGCCGTTCAGTTCTGCAGTCTTCATCTTGTGTCCCCCTGGGTGATCCGTTTACTTCTTCCGCAGTCCGCGGTCGTGGAGCGCGGGAGCATCGGCCGACACGCGCATCGACCAGCGTGGCCGGCGCTTCTCGAAGAACGCGCGCACGCCCTCGGCGGCATCGGAAGAGTCGGCGAGCACGGGGATGATGCGGCCCTCGGCCGCGATCATGTCGTCCATGCCGGTGTTCATGCCCTCCCACAGCATCCGCTTCGACAGTGCCACCGACACCGGTGCGGTGTTCTCGGTGATGTCACGGGCAATCTCCATGGCGGCGGGCAGCACCTGTTCCGCAGGGACGGCACGCGACGCAAGACCCAGCTCCGCTGCCTCTGCACCGGTGAGCATGCGCCCGGTGAACAACAGCTCGGCCGCGCGGGAGAAGCCGATGACGCGCGGAAGAATCACGTGCGAACCCAGCTCGGGCAGGATGCCGCGGCGCACCATGGCGTACTGGATCTTGGCGGCCTCGTTCACGATGCGGATGTCGGCGAGCATCGGGTACGTGATGCCCACGCCCACCGCGTGACCGTTGATGGCTGCAATCACGGGCTTCGATGTCTGGTGCGGCATGCGGCGCGGGCCGTCGTATGCGCTCGCACCGCCCGACTTGAAGCCGCCCTCGCCGCCGCTCAGGTCGGCCCCCGCGCAGAACGCCCTCCCCGCGCCGGTCAGCACGATGGCGCGGACGTTGTCGTCGGTGTCGGCAAGGCCCATGGCGATGCCCAGCTCGTCGGCAAGCTGCGGGGTCCAGGCGTTCATCGCCTCCGGTCGGTTCAGCGTGACGGTGGCGACACCGTCGTCCACCGAGTACAGAACTGTCTCGAGTTCCACCGTTTCCCCTCTCCCCGGACGGCACCGTAGCCGAGCAGCACCGGGCCCGGCCCCAGCGGTCAGCGGGCGGCGAGTGCCTTCTCGACGAACGAGAGGTCGTAGGGGTTGCCCACCATGAAGATCACGTGGTCGGCCCCGGCGTCGGCGTACTCGCCCAGCTTGTCGGCCTCGTTCGGCGACAGCGCGACGGTGCGCTCGATGGCACGCGGGTCACGCCCGAGCTCTGCGCACCAGCGGTCGAGCACCTCCATCTTCCCGCGGAAGTGGTCGACGGGGCCGAAGGTGTTGTGCATGTCGGCGTGCTGGGCCGTGAGCTTCAGGGTGACCTTCTCGCCGCTGCCGCCGATCATGATCGGGATGGAACCGTTCACCGGGCCGGGGTTCAGACGCGACATGCGCTCCTTGATCACCGGCAGGCCCTCTGCCAGCGTGCGGAGGCGGCCCGGAGCGGTGCCGAACTCGTAGCCGTACTCGTTGTAGTCGCGCTCGAACCAGCCCGACCCGATGCCGAGCACGAAGCGGCCGTTCGAGATGTGATCGATGGTGCGCGACATGTCGGCCAGCAGGTTCGCGTTGCGGTACGAGTAACAGGTCACGAGCGCACCGAGCTGCGCGTGGCTGGTGTCGGCAGCCATCGCGGCAAGGAGCGTGTAGCACTCGAAGTGGGCGGCGTCGGGGTCTCCGTACAGCGGGTAGAAGTGGTCCCACGTCCAGATGGAATCGACACCCATGGCGTCGGCGGCTTTCCATGCGGCCCGCATCTCTGCGAGCGAGGTGGCCTGGGGGTGGAGCTGGACGCCGATTTTCATGCTTCCCGAGCCTACGGCTCGGATGATCTCAGACGCCGTTGAACTCGCGCCGCATCAGCGGCACGGTGACCTCCACGTACTCGCGCAGGAGATCCTCGTCCCACGGAGGCCGGATCGCCACGTTCACCATCTGTGCCCCGGCATCCACGAAGCGGGCGACCTGTTCCACCGCGTCCTCGGGGCGGCCCAGCAGCGAACCGTTGATGATCCGCTCGGCGGCGGCACCCCACTGGCCGCGGAGGCGTTCCTTCACCACCGACACGTCGTCGGTGCTGAGCCCCCACGAGAGGTTGATGCTGCGCTCCACGGCGGATGGATCGCGGCCGGCCTTCGCGCACCAGTCATCGAGAACACCGTTCAGCTCGCGGTACTCGTCGGCCGGAACGTACGCAGCGTTCCACCCGTCGGCATAACGGCCCGCCATGCGCAGGGTCTTCTCGCGGCCGAGGCCACCGATCCAGATCGGCATTCGCCCGAGAGGCCCGGGCACCATCGCGGCATCCACCAGCTCGACCCCGGGGGATGACTGCGTGACGCGCTCACCCCTGCGCCACTTCTCGAGCGCCTGCAGCTGCGACTCCATCACCTTGAACCTGCCGCCCTGCGTGGGCCAGTCGACCCCGAACGCCTTCGCCTCCTGGTCGTGCCACCCGCTGCCGAGACCCATCTCGAACCGACCGCCGGAGATGTGGTCGACGGAGATCACGCCCTTGGCGAGCACCCCGATGTTGCGGTACTGCGAGCAGAACACAAGACAGCCGATGCGCGCGCGGGAGGTGTCCGCGGCGAGGGCGCCGAGCATGGAGAAGGCCTCGTAGTGCACCTGCGTGCCGCCGGCGGGAGGTGCCTCGTAGATGTGGTCCCACAGGGAGATCCAGTCCATCCCTGCGGAGTCGAACCAGCGCCAGAGCCGTCTCAGTTCCGGCACGGGGGCGTTCTGGGGGCCGAGATGGATGCCGAACTGCACTGTCACACGACGGAACCTAGTGCGCGCACCGAGGAGCGTCCCACACGCGGCGGAACCGTGCCTTCATCACCTCGTTCGCCACCAGGTACGCAGCGACGATCACCGACACGGCCATGCCCACGCGCGCGGTGGGCGGTGCGAGACCGATGCTGCCGGCGAACGGGGCGAAGGGCAGGGCCACAGTGGCGACGGCAACCACCACCGACGCGACGAGAAGAGGTGTGCCGGGCCGCGACCTCCACACCGGCCGTCGCGTGCGCAGGGACAGCATCACCACCAGCTCGGTGGCCACTGATTCCAGGAACCATCCGGTGCGCAGCTGCACGGCTCCCACCTCCAGAACCAGGCGGAGCACCGCGAAGGTGCACAGGTCGAGCACCGTGCTGACGAGACCGAAACTCACCATGAAGCGCCTCAGGTTCGCCACGTCCCAGGTGCGCGGCCGCTCGGTCCACTCCGGGTCGACCCGGTCGGTGGCGATCAGCATCGCGGGGATGTCGGAGAGGAAGTTGAGCAGGAGTATCTGCATCGGCAGCAGCGGCAGGTACGGGAGGAACGAGGTGGCCACGGCCAGCGACACCATGTTGCCGAAGTTCGCGCTGGTGGTGACGTAGACGTACTTGAGCGTGTTGGCGAACACCTCACGGCCGTGCGCGATGCCGTCGGCGATCACCGCCAGGTCCTTGTCCACAATCACGAGGTCCGCCGTCTGGCGGGCAATGTCGACCGCACCGCGAACGGAGATGCCGACGTCGGCACCGTGCAGGGCCGCAGCGTCGTTGATGCCGTCACCGACGAACCCGACGGTGTGCCCCGCCGCCGACAGGCACCGCACGATCCGTTCCTTCTGCGCCGGCGAAACGCCGCTGAACACCCGGCACGTCGCCACCACCCCCACGAGATCGGCATCGGGGAGTGCCTCCACTTCCCTGCCGGTCACCGCCCGGCCGGGCGCAAGACCGATCGCATCGGCCACGTGCGCGGCTGTGTGGGAGTTGTCGCCCGTGATGATCCTGACATCCACCCCGAGGCCGTTCAGGGTGGCCACGGCCTCGTGCGCGTCGGGCCGCACGGGGTCGTCGAGCAGCACGAATCCCTC
>JBMUAQ010000121.1:0-3848 GCA_049454855.1 Ilumatobacteraceae bacterium | reverse complement strand
CCCGGGCGCGCGGCCGGGCCCCGGGGGTTCCCGCCCCGGCCCCGGCGGCGCACGTCCCGGCCCGCGACCCGGCGGGCCCGGAGCCCGTCCGGGTGGTCCCGGCGGTCCGCGCCCGGGTGGTCCCGGTGGCGGTCGTCCCGGCTTTGGTCCGCGTCCCGGCGGCCCCGGTAGTGGTCCCGGCGGCCCGCGCCCGGGTGGCCCAGGTGGTGGTCCCGGCGGCGGTCGCCCCGGTGGTGGACCCGGCGGTCGTCCGAACGGCCAGCGCCGCGCACCGCGCAAGAAGTCGCGTGCCCGTCGTCGGCGCGAGTTCGACGAGTTGCAGCCGCAGTTCACCAACTACACGAACTCGAACGCCCCCGTGCCCGAGGGCACGATCATCATCGAGCGTGGTTCGTCCGCGCAGGACTTCGCCCCGAAGCTGAACCGCACCGCCGCCGACGTGGTGCGTTTCCTGCTCGAGCAGGGCGAGATGGTCACCGCCACCATGAGCCTCGGCGACGAGCAGATGGAGCTCTTCGCGCTCGAGATCGGCGCCGAGATCCTTCTCGTCGACCCGGGCCAGCAGGAGGAGATGGAGCTCCAGGCGCTGTTCGACGACAGCGACGACGATGACGAGTCCCTCCAGCAGGCGCGTCCGCCGGTGATCACCGTGATGGGCCACGTCGACCACGGCAAGACGACCCTGCTCGACCGCATCCGTTCCGCGAACGTGGTTGCGGGCGAGGCCGGCGGCATCACCCAGCACATCGGTGCGTACCAGGTGGAGAAGGACGGCAAGCTGATCACCTTCATCGACACCCCGGGTCACGCGGCGTTCTCCAAGATGCGCATGCGCGGTGCCCAGGTCACCGACATCGTGGTTCTGGTGGTGGCGGCCGACGACGGTGTCATGCCCCAGACCATCGAGGCAATCAACCACGCGAAGGCGGCAGAGGTGCCGATCATCGTCGCGGTCAACAAGATCGACAAGGACAATGCCGACCCGCAGCGCGTCCTCACGCAGCTCACCGAGTACGAGCTCGTTCCCGAGGCGTGGGGCGGCGACACCATCGTCGTGGAGATGGCGGCCCAGCAGGGTCTCGGCATCAACGAACTGCTCGAGCAGCTGAACGTGGTGGCCGAGCTCGAGGACCTCACCGCGAACCCGACCGGTCGCGCCAAGGGCATCGTGCTCGAGGCCAACCTCGATGTCGGCCGCGGCCCGGTGGCAACCGTGCTCGTCGACAAGGGCACGCTCAAGGTGGGTGACCCCATCGTGGCCGGTGCCGCGTGGGGCAAGGTGCGCGCACTCGTGAACGAGCGCGGCGAGCAGGTGAAGGAGGCGGGCCCGTCGTCCCCGGTGCAGGTGCGGGGCCTCAGCTCGGTGCCCCAGGCAGGCGACGAGTTCCGTGCCGCACCCGACGAGAAGACCGCCCGCACGGTGGGTGAGTCCCGTGAGCACCGCATGCGCATGCTCAACCAGCGGGGGGATGCGCGCGTGCAGCGCGGCGTGAAGCTCGAGGACATCTTCACCCAGATCCAGGCCGGCGAGGTCGCCACCCTCAACCTCATCATCAAGGCCGACGTGCACGGTTCGCTGGAGGCGGTCACGGAGTCGCTCCGCAAGCTCGAGCGCGACGACGTGAAGGTGGCGTTCGTGCACCGTGCGGTGGGCGGCATCACGGAGAACGACATCACGCTGGCGGCCACCACCAACGCCACCATCATCGGCTTCAACGTGCGTCCCGACCGCAAGGCCCGCGACCTCGCCGAGAAGGAAGCAGTGGAGATCCGCACCTACGAGATCATCTACAAGCTGCTCGAGGACATGGAGAAGGCCATGCTCGGTCTTCTCGCTCCCGAGTTCGAGGAGGTCGTCACCGGCGAGGCCGAGGTGCGCGAGATCTTCCGCGTGCCCCGCATCGGCGCAATCGCCGGCTGCTTCGTGCGGACGGGTGTCATCACGCGCGGCACGAAGGTGCGCTTCCTCCGCGAGGGCACCATCATCTGGAAGGGCAGCATCCAGTCGCTGCGCCGCTTCAAGGACGACGTCCGCGAGGTGCGCGAGGGATTCGAGTGCGGCATCGGGCTCTCCGACTTCCAGGATCTCAAGGCCGGCGACATCATCGAGACCTTCGAGGAGCGCGAGATCGCGCGCACCTGACATGGCCGACCTCGACTTCTTCCTCGACCCGGTGTGTCCGTGGGCATGGATCACCTCCCGCTGGGTGGTGGAGGTGCAGTCGCAGCGCAACTACGAGGTCGACTGGCGTTTCATCTCGCTCAGGTTCCTGAACGAGGGAAAGATGGACTACTCGAAGATGCCCGCCGGGTATGCAGAGGTCCACATGGCCGGAACCCGCGGTCTGCGAGTGGCTGCCCGCGCGCGTGCCGAGCACGGGAACGAGGCCGTCGGCCGCGTGTACACCGCACTCGGCACCAGCCTGCACAACAGGGGTGAGCGTGAGGCCTTCACCGCCGACACACAGGGTCATGTCGCCGCGTTGCTGAACGCGGCCGGCCTGCCGGATGCCTGGGCGGAGTCCGTGGACGATGCGTCGTTCGATGACCTCATCCGTGCAGAGACCGAGCTTGCACTCGAGCGCACCGGCAAGGATGTGGGCACACCGATCCTCACGTTCCATCCCGGGGCCGCCGACGAGGCCAGCTTCTTCGGGCCCGTCATCGCGCGCATCCCCCGCGGGGCCGACGCGCTGAAGCTGTGGGATGCGGTGGAGACCGTGGCCACCACCAGCGGCATGGCGGAACTGAAGCGCTCGCTGCGCGAGCGCCCCGTCTTCGACTGACACGCCTAGTGTGGCGGCCATGAAGGTCGTCTACACGCCCGCACACCTGCGCCACGACCCCCACGTGGAGCTCGAGCGCTCCGTCGCGCACTCGCCATGGGAGCACATCGGCCGCGGGGAGATCATCAAGGACGTCCTGTCCGCCGATCCGCGTTTCGAAGTGCTGGCGCCGCGGGAGTGGGGCACCGCACCGATCACGGCCGTCCACGACCCCGGGCTGCTCTCGTTCCTCGACGGGGCATGGCAGGAGTACCAGAGGACCGTCGCGCCGACGCGCGAGGTCGTGCCCGAGGTGTTCCAGATGGGCGGCCTGCGCAACAAGATGTCGGCGGCGTCCGAGCCGAGTGCGATCCAGGGGCGTCTCGGCTGGTGGAGCTTCGAGATCACCACCCCGCTCACCGAGGGCACGTACGAGGCGGCGAGGGGGGCGGTGGACACCGCCCTCACCGCGATGCAGTTCGTTCTCGACGGTGAGCGTGCCGCATACGGGCTGTGCCGGCCCCCGGGGCACCATGCCACCACGTCGCTGTACGGCGGGTACTGCTTCTTCAACAACGCAGCCGTCGTTGCCCACCACGTGGCCTCCACCACGGGTGTGAAGGTGGCGGTGCTGGACGTGGACTACCACCACGGCAACGGCACCCAGGAGATCTTCTACGACCGTGACGACGTGATGTACGTGTCGCTTCACGGCGATCCCGTGCGTGCGTACCCGTACGCCATCGGGTTCGCCGACGAGACCGGCACGGGAAGGGGGCTCGACTCCAACGTGAACGTGCCCCTGCCGGCGCGCACCGACGACGATGCCTATCTCGCCGCACTTGCACCGGCGCTGGAGCGCATCGTGCGGTTCGGCGCACAGTTCCTGGTGGTGTCACTCGGTCTCGACACGTTCGTCACCGACCCCATCTGCGACCTGTCGATCACCACAGACGGCTTCCGCCGGTGCGGAGCCGCCGTGGCCGCGCTGGGTCTGCCCACCGTGGTGCTGCAGGAGGGCGGCTACGACGTGCCGAACCTCGGTATCAACGCACAGTCGTGGTTGACCGGGCTCGACGCCGG
>JBMUAQ010000120.1:0-3892 GCA_049454855.1 Ilumatobacteraceae bacterium | reverse complement strand
CCGCAGAGCAGCACGGACTCCCCCGGCTCCACGGCACCGGCCGCAGCCATCGCCGAGGTCAGCACCCGCCCGGTTCCGTCGATCCCGATGTCGGCAAGACGTGACTCCACCTCGCCCACTGTCGTGAACGAGGCGTTGGTGACGAACAGCACCTGTGCACCCGCCGCCCGCAACCTGGCGATGGCAGCCGACGAACCGGGGATCTCCCGGTGGGCCAGCCACACCACCCCGTCAAGGTCACACACCACCGCCTCGAGAGGCTCTTTTTGGTTCACGAGCGACAATCCTGCCACCCTGTCGTTCGTGCCGCGTTTCGAACCATTCCGTGCCCACAGGTACCCGGTTGAAGAGCCGGGCGACATCGCACCCCTCGTCGCACCCCCCTACGACGTTATGGACGTCCCCGAACGTGACTCCTGGGCCGAAAAGAGCCCCCACAACATCGTGCACGTGGACTACCCGGTCGAACGTGACGGTGCCGACCGCTACGTCGCGGCGGGGAGGATGCTGCAGGAATGGGTGCAGTCCGGTGCGGTCGCCCTCGACCCATCACCGACCTTCTCCCTGTACCGAATGAACTTCACCGACGACCGTGGCCGCCCGCGCCGAACCGTGGGTGTCGTCGGGGCGCTCGAGGTCGTCGACGAGGGCTCCGCGGGCGTCAGGGCCCATGAGCGCACCACACCCAAGGCCAAGACGGACCGCCTCGATCTCACCCGCGCGACGCGGACCAACCTCAGTCCTGTCTGGGGCTTGTCGCTGTGCGCAGGTCTCAGCGAACTCCTCCGCGAGCCGGGAAGGACCGTTGCCGAGGTCATGACCGCCGACGGGGTCACCCACAGCCTCGAGGTCATCGACGACCCGGAACGTATCGGACGCATAGCCACGGCGGTGTCGTCGAACCAGGTGCTGATTGCCGACGGACACCACCGCTATGCAATCAGCCGCACCTACAGGGACGAACAGCGCAATGCCGGTGGCGACGGTGCGAGCGAACTCACGATGACGCTGGTGCAGGAACTCGTCGACGACCAGCTGAGCATCGCCGCCATCCACCGCCTCGTGACCGGCCACGATGCACGCGAGGTCCTCTCGCGGGTCTCGGGCTTCTATGACGCATCGGATGCGGGGCCGGTGTCGCGCGAGACACTCTCCGGCATGGACTCACTCGGTGCGATCTGCCTGGTCGATGAGAAGGGCCACGGCACGTACCTCACCCCGAGGCCAGGGGCGTTGGACGGCGTGCGCAATCTCGACAGCGCGCGGCTGGAGCACGCGCTCGGCGACCTCATCGGCGCGGTCACGTACCAGCACGGGGTCGAAGAGGTTCTCGGCAAGGTCCTCACAGGTGGGGCCGGCTGTGCGGTGTTGATCAGGCCCGTGTCCCTGGAGGAGATCCGGCGAACCGCAGAGACAGGCGAGCTCATGCCGCCCAAATCGACGTTCTTCACGCCGAAGCCGCTCACGGGGATGGTGTGGCGTCCTCTGGACGCCTGACGATCAGGTGATCGATGCGGCGTAGATGCCCGCGATCGACTCGCCGAGCGTGCTGTCGAACTCCGCATCACTCTGCTTCGCCGACAGACCCTCGGTGAGGGCCCTCGAGAAGCTGGCGATCATGCCGTTGTTCCTGCTGAGCTTCGCATTCGCGTCCTCGCGGGTGTAGCCGCCCGACAGGGCCACGACCCTCACCACCCGCGGGTGCGAGACGAACTCGGCGTAGAAGTTGTCGACGGACGGAATGGTGAGCTTCAGCATCACGTTCTGGCCCGGCTCGAGCGCGTCGAGCCCGGCGCGCACGGCGTCACGCAGGATTGTCTCGGCCTCAGCCTTGTCCGGGATGTTGATGTCCACCTCGGGCTCAATGATCGGCACGAGTCCGTGACCGATTATCTGCCGCGCGACATCGAACTGCTGGCTCACCACTGCCCCGATGCCCGCCGCGTTGGCAGCCTTGATGACCGAACGCATCTTGGTGCCGAAGATTCCGAGTGCGACAGCCCGGGCGCAGAGCACGTCGAGCTCAGGCATCGGCTTCATCACCTGCACCCCGTCCTTCTCGTCAGCAAGTCCCTTGTCGACCTTGAGGAACGGGATGACCTTCTTCTTCGACCACAGGTACTCGGCGGTGCCGACCCCGTCGACGGACCGGTCCATGGTTCCCTCGAAGAGGATTGCGCCCAGGACCCTGTCCCCACCGAAGGAGGGGCTCTTCATCATGCGGCACCGCATGGCGTGCATCAGGTCGAACATCTGGTCGTCGCCGGAGTACTCCGACTCCGCGATTCCGTAGAGCCGGAGTGCCTTCGGGGTGCTGCCACCGCTCTGGTCGAGGGCGGCGATGAAGCCCTTGCCCGTGCGCATTCTCTCCAGCTGTTCGGCGTTCATGGAACCTCGCTTGTCTCCGGCCTGTGTTGGTCACCCATCCGGGGGGCACGGCCTCGGCAACGACATTACCCAGCGGTGCTCATGTACCCGAGAGATGCCCGATCGCGACCGCAAGCACACGGGACAACTGTGACGAACGGCGCAGCACCGTGACGCTCTCGGCCCGCACATCGGACCGGGACATGAAGCCCGCACCGGACGGAAAGAAACGCTTCTCAACTCGCCCGAGCACGGCAACACGCGTGTCAGCCGGGATGTCGAGACTGCGCGCAACCGTGACGGGAACCACGGTACGGATGCCCTCCAGACGGCAGACGACATCGAACGATGTGTAGATGCGGCCGTCTGTCGCCTCAGTGACCACCGCGTCCTTCTGCACTGTCCCGACAACCACCACGAGGTTGGTGTCGCCTGACGGGGCCTTCGGGGTCTTGTCCTGCTGTGTTCTGGTCATGGTGTGACCTCCTGGACCCACCATGTGTGCGGTCAACCCCCGAGGGAGGCCAGCCTCTCAGCGACGTCTGCAAACCCAGCATCATGGTCGTAGACACGCGTGAAGAAACGTCTCGCCTCGATGACATTCCCCGACCGGTCGTGGAGATCAGCAATCACGTACCACTGACGAAGATGGAACTCGGCCGGCTTGGCGACGTCCTGGGACTGACGCGACATCAGCTCCAGCGCCTGCGGGATCATCTCGCGGTCAGCGAGCGAACCGGCCATCACGATCCTGGTCTCGGCCATGATCTCCTGTGCGGGTGACGCCTCGGACACCTCCCGCCACAGTTCCTCCACACGCGCATGGTTCCCGAGTGCGCGGTGGCAGTCGGCGAGCGGTGCGTGGTTGAAGATCCACGTGGACTTGAGACGGAGGGCCGTCTCAAGTTCCTCGACCGCCTTCGCCCACTGACCGCCGCGGTAGAGGCACAGCCCGAGCATGTCGTGCACGTCGAACACGTCGGCGTACTCCTTCGCCATCGGGGCCAGGATCCTGCGGGCCTCGTCGTAGCGGAATGCCTCGAACGCTGCCAGGGCTGCCTCGTAGCGTCGCACCGCGCGGGACGCGGCCCTGTTGCCGAGAACCTGGTCGAACTCCTTGACCACCGACTCGAGAGCACGCACCTCGCGCCGACGACCGGAGCCGGATGACCTCTCGCGCTGGACACGGGGACGACGACCACCTGATGTCGGTCCTTCGTCGACCCACACTTCGTCACGACGGACCGGCGGCTCCGACGGCTCGAACCGTCTCCTGCCACCCGTGCGCTCGCGCACCTCGTCAGACCGGCGCTGGGCCGCCGTTCTCGGGCGATCGTCGCTGTCGAACCTGCGCCTCGGCCGATCACCATCATCTCGACGCGGACCACGCGGACGGTCGCCATCAGCCCGTGGACGCCTCGGCCGATCACCGTCGTCACGGCGCGGACCACGCGGTCTGTCACCGTCCTGGAACCTGCGCCTCGGCCGATCACCATCATCTCGACGCGGACCACGCGGACGGTCG
>JBMUAQ010000119.1:0-4083 GCA_049454855.1 Ilumatobacteraceae bacterium | reverse complement strand
CGGGTTGCCTGTGCTGGCCCAGCTGCCACCCCTGGAGCCCCTGACCGCAGCGGGAACGACGGCTCCCCCGCCGCAAGTTCCTCCGCGAAACCGTCACCGCGCTCGGTCACCGTGGCGCACCGCCACCCACCGTCATGCACCCACAGCTCGAACGGCATGTTGTCGAGCAGCTCGTTCGCCACGATCACACCGGCATCGACCTGCTCCGGCATGTGCGCGACCGACTCCACACCGTCGGGATGGCGTTCGCGCTGCACGGCCGAGGTCTCCACCGCCACGTACCTTCCGTTCTCGAGGCACCGCGGTGCTGCCGAGAGCACCGCCCGCGCGAGCGTGCCCGGCCCCGCGCCGGCATCCACAACGGTGAAGCCGTCCGGCCGGCCGCATCTCTCCCACTCCGCGTCCAGCATGCGTGCGAGGACTGCTCCGAACAACGGGCCCACCTCGGGCGAGGTGATGAAGTCGCCGCGTCGACCCGCGCTGCCGCCCGCGGTGTAGAAGCCGTGCGGCCCGTACAGGGCAAGGCGCATGAACCCGTCGAACCCGATGCGTCCGCCCGCAGCGCGGACGGCTTCGCGCAGGTCGTCAGCCGCCGAAGGCACCGGTGAGACCGGCGATGTCACCGAAGTGGATGACGAGACCGGGGAGCACACCGAGCACCACGGTGGACACGCCGGTGATGGCGAGTGCCACTCCCATCGCGGGCTGCACCTGAACCGGTGTGGTGTCGCCGTCGGGAACCGGGCGCATCCACATCTCGCGCATGATGTTTCCGTAGTAGCCGAAGGCCACCACCGAGTTGATGCCGCCGACCACGGCGAGCACGTAGGCCCAGCCGGTTCCTGCGGACACCAGTGCCTGGAACGCGGCGAACTTGCCGAACCAACCGCCGAGCGGAGGGATGCCGGCGAGCGATGCCATGAAGATCGTCATCAGGGCGGCGAGACCGGGCGCGTAGGAGAACAGACCGCCGTAACTGGCGATCTCCCCGCTGCGGGTCTTGCGCGCCACCGCCATGATCACCGCGAACACACCGAGGTTGGTGGCCGCGTACAGCAGCAGGTAGGTGACAACCGCACGCAGTGCGGGCTGTGCGGTGTCGCCGATGCCGGCGACGGCGAGCGGCATCAGGATGAATCCGCCCTGTGCCACCGAGGAGTATGCGAGCATGCGCACCACGTTCGACTGGCGGAGGGCCATCACGTTGCCCACGGTCATGGTGACCGCCGACAGCACCCAGAACACGGGCTGCCACACCTCGTGCGAGCCGGGGAACGCCACGTACACCACCGTCACGAGCGCGACGAACCCCGCCGCCTTCGATGCGACCGACAGGAACGCAGTGACGGGTGTGGGTGCACCCTCGTAGGTGTCGGGGGCCCAGGTGTGGAACGGCACGGCGGACACCTTGAACGCGAAGCCGATCACCACGAACAGCACCGCGAGCGCACGGATGGCCGTCATCTCCTCGCCCAGGGCGGCCCCGATGTCGACGAGCCTGGTGGAGTCGGTGATGCCGTAGAGCAGTGACATGCCGTACAGCATCACCGCGGAGGCGAACACGCCGAGCAGGTAGTACTTCACGCCTGCCTCGTTGCTCCGCACGTCGCGCTTGCGCCACGCCGCCAGCATGTAGGCCGGGATCGAGAGGAACTCGAGCGCCACGAACACCGACACGAGGTCGCGGCTGGACGCCATCATCACCATGCCCATCAGGCTCGAGAGCAGCAGGAACCAGTACTCGCCCTGCCAGTAGTTGCCCTCACGGATGTGGTCCCCCGAGAGCAGCACCACCACGTACCCGGCCAGCAGGAACAACGCCTTCAGCACCAGGCTGAAGTCGTCCACCACGTAGCGGCCGTCGAACATGGACCGTGCACCGTCGGTGTTGAGTGCCACCGTGAGAACCGGGATGAATGCACCCAGCAGGGTGAACCCCGCGAGCGGCGTGAGCACCCACTTGCGCTGCTCGTCGAGGAAGAGGTCGGCCAGCAGCACAACGACGAGACCGAGCCCGAGGACGATCTCGGGCGCGATCGCGTGGTAGTCGATGACCGGCGCGACCCAGTCGGCGGCGAGCAGGGCGTTCGGCACCCGGATCAGCCCCCGAACACCTTGAGCATCGAGGTGACTGCAGGATCGAGCACCTTGAACATCAGCTGCGGGTACACGCCGAACAGCACGATCGACACCAGCAGCGGCGACCACGCCATCCACTCGAACCTGTTCACGTCGTGCAGATCGTCGTCGTGGCCGTGGGCGAACTCCGCCGAGGGCTCACCGAACGCGGTGCGCTGGTACAGCCACAGCAGGTAGGCCGCGGCGAACACGGTGCCGAGGGCGGCCACCACCATGAACGTGCGGAAGGTCTCCTCGGGCAGGCCGGGTGCCGGCTGGTAGGCCGAGAGGATCGCGGGGAACTCGCCCCAGAAACCGGCGAGTCCGGGCAGACCCAGCGAGGCCATCGCGCAGAAGCCGAGGATCCATCCGAGCTTCGGCACCTGCTTCAACATGCCGCTGAGACGCTTGATCTCGAGGGTGTGGTAGCGCTCCTTCACCGAGCCGGCCACGAAGAACAGCATGCCGGTGATGAGACCGTGGGCGACCATGCCGAACATCGCGGCGTTGATGCCGAACGGCGTGAGCGTGGAGATACCGAGCATCACGAAGCCCATGTGCGCCACCGACGAGAACGCGATGAGCCGCTTCATGTCGGTCTGGGCGAGACACCCGAGCGCGCCGTAGATGATCCCGATGACGGCGAGGAGTCCGATCCAGGGGGCCCACTCGCGCGCGGCGTCGGGGAGGATCGGGATGGCGACCCGCACGAAGCCGTAGGTGCCGAGCTTCAGGAGGATCGCCGCCAGGATCACCGAGCCCTGCGTGGGCGCCTGGGTGTGGGCATCAGGCAACCAGGTGTGGAACGGGAACATCGGCACCTTCACGGCGAAGCCGACGAACATGCCCGCAAAGATCCACACCTGGGTGTTCTTCGCGATTCCCGCACCGTTCTCCACGAGGTACGGGATGGAGAACGACTCCGCCCCTGTCTTGAAGAAGAGGGCGAGGAAGGCCACCAGCATCAGGGCGGAGCCGAACATCGTGTACAGGAAGAACTTGAGCGAGGCGTACTGGCGGTTCTCGCCGCCCCACACGCCGATCATGAAGTACATCGGCAGGAGCACCAGCTCGAAGAACACGAAGAACAGGATGAGGTCGCGGGCGATGAAGGTTCCGGCCATGCCGGTCTGGAGCACCAGCATGAGGATGAAGAAGGCCTTCGGGTTGCCCGGGGAGGGCACGTGGTCCCACGAGTAGATCATCACGAGGAACGTGACGACCATCGAGAGGAAGTACAGCGGCAGGCTGATTCCGTCGAGACCGATGTGGTACGACGACTTGATGACGTTGATCCACTCGGCGTTGGCCACGAACTGCATGTCGGCGGCACGGCCGTAGTCGAACTGGGTCAGCGTGTAGATGCCCACCGCGAGGGTTGCCCCCGCCGTGACGAGGCCGATGGTCTTCTGCAGCTGCTCCTCGGCCTTCGGGACGAAGAGCATGACGAGAACACCGACCAGCGGCAGGAAGGTGCCGACTGTCAGCACCCAGTTTTGGTCGCTCAGGACTTGCATGACTGCTTGCTCCCTCAGGTATTGATGATGACGAAGACGAGTGCAGCGATGGCGGCGGTGCCGAACAACAGTGCCCCGTACTGGTTGACTTTTCCGGACTGGACCGGGCGGAGGATCCCCCCGAGACCGCGCGCGGCGGTGCCCGATCCGTTCACCGCACCGTCGACCACGCGTTGGTCGACGTTGCGGTAGACCCAACCCGACAGCGTGCGTGCCGTGGTTCCGGCCCCGTTCACTGCGCCGTCGAGAATCCTCTGGTTCACCCAGTACGCGGCGGCCGCGATGGGATGGGCGATGGAGTGCACCACGACCTTCTCGTACAGATGGTCGAGGTAGTACTTGTTGACGAGCAGGCGGTGTCCGGCCCCGAGCAGCTTGTTGCGCTCGGTGAGACCCACCACCGGGCCGCGCTTGCGCCCGTAGAGCTGCACGCACCGCACCCAGCTGA
>JBMUAQ010000118.1:0-4132 GCA_049454855.1 Ilumatobacteraceae bacterium | reverse complement strand
GGTCTCGAGGATGTCGGCAACGGTGGTCTTCAGGGTCAAGTGGTCTCCTTGGTCGGTGGTCTGGGTTGGTGGGATGACGGACAGGCCGTCCGGGTGAAAAACACCCCCCACCCTTGGGGTGGGGGCGCACACGTGGATGAGGGACGAATCAGCCGTAGGACGGGCAGTTGCCGTCGTCGTCATGACGGCTCTCGGGGTGCCCACAGTTGTCGCACTCCGGGTCGTCCTCGTCGGGGACCGAACTGAAGTCGTCCCACCATTCCTGGCGTGCCCGGCGGCGCGCGGCCTTCTTCTTTCCGTGTCGATAACCGAGGTAGAAGCTGAACAAACCCACGCGAATAAAGGACTCCAGCACCATTATAGCGGATGGCGCTGAAGTCCTTGTATATCAACGGGTTGTCTGACGAAACGCTCTGGGGTGGCTCAGCGAGAGTGGGGATTGATGCCTCGCGACCGGAGAATCTCCTGACACTGGACGATCCAGTTGCCGGTGCGGTACAGGAAATACCCCCGCGAGGCGTAGGGGTTCGTCGGGCGGGCCGGGATTGTGCTGTTGGCCTGGCGCCAGGTGAGGTGGTTGATGTACTCCTTCAGTTCGGCGTTGGTCAACGACTCGAGGATCTCGTGCACGAGACCGGTTCGGCCGGCGGTCGGGTCCTCGTAGGGGTTCTGCGGGGTGTCCATGGGGCTCCTTGGGTTCGGTGAGGTGGATGTCGACACCATGAGCCCCGGGATTGTGTGCTGTCGCACCCCATCGCCCGAGGGCAGGCACCGTGGCCGGGTGTGGCTCGGTTGCCGGACGCACCGTGCGGTGCGCCTCTCTTGATGTCGCCCCCATCATCTCACGGGGGTGAGTCACGGAAGGCGGAGGTTCAGGCTCCGCGGACGAAGGCCGTCACCGAGTCGGCGATCATCTGCACCGCCACTGCGGCCAGGATCATGCCCGCGACCCGCGCGAGGAGAATCACCCCGGCCGGGCGCACCACCCGCACCACGATCCCGCTGAAGCGCAGGGCCACCAGCGACACCGCGAGGGCCGCGGCGATACCGCCCAGCACGCTGAACCACTCCCCGGTGCCCTCGGCCTGCTGGAAGAACACGATGGTGGCCACGATGGTCCCGGGGCCGGCAAGCAGCGGTGTGCCGAGCGGAACCATGGCCACCGACGTGCGCTGCTCGGGGGCGGCTACCTCGTAGGAGTTCTCGTGGCCCTTGCCGTACAGCAACTGGAGCGCCACGAGCAGCAGCAGAAGACCACCGGCGCCCTGGAGGGCCGGCACCGACACGTTCAGGTAGTCGAGGATCGACTGCCCGCCGATGGCGAACAGGGAGATCACGAGGAATGCGGTGCCGATGGCGAGCCAGGCCGCACGGTGACGTTCCTTCGCCGAGAGGCGCTGGGTGACCGCGAGGAAGATCGGCACGTTCCCCGGCGGGTCAAGGATGACGAGCATGGTCACGACAACTTCGCCGAACAGGGTCACGGAACGAGGCTACTGAGGTGGGTCGGCCGGACGGGCCACACTCGGGTGATAACAAGGCGTGGTCAGTGCAACGGAGGCAGACGCATGGACTTCATGAACGACCCACGGCACCAGCTGCACTACGCGCTCGGCCACCAGGTGATCCCGAACCTCGTCGAGGAGCAGGGCACCGCGCTCGTTCTTCGCCTCATGGCCGAGGGCGGCGGTTTCCTCGCCGATGGATGGAGGCACCTCGCCGCGGACGGCGGCTTCGACCCCGGGCTGCGCGAGCAGGACTTCTCGGTGGTGGGACCCACGCAGGACGAGGAACTCTGCCTCGTTGCCGACGGTGACCGCCGATGGGCGGTGGTGTTCCTCATGATGCCCGAGGTCATGGCGCCCCTGGAGAGCGAGGTGGGCACCTTCGTGTGGGACATCAAGGAGGGCACGGTGCGCTACTTCACGCTCGAGGTCGGGATGTCGTTCGACGGCACGGTCGGCCCGGAGAGGATCCTGTGCGAGTGGAACGACGGCAACCACCTGAACTTCGGCGGGGTCGACGTTGCCGACTATGCGCAGTTGCGGGACGCCGTCCTCAACGTGGTGGGTTCCTGACGGTCAGACCGCGTCCAGCAGCATCAGCGCGCCGAACGCGAAGAATGACACTGCGGCGACGATCTTGATCGTCCGCTCCGGCAGGCGGTCGCCGAGAACCTTGCCCACCCAGATCGCGAGTGCGTCGGCCGCCACCATGCCGAGAGTGGATCCCAGCCACGTTCCGAACAGTCCGTTGTCGGTGGCGAGCGTGACCGTGGCAAGCATGGTCTTGTCACCCAGCTCGGCGAGGAAGAAGACGCCGCCCACCGCGAGCACAGCGTTGCGGCCCGTCTTCTGCACGGCCTTCTCGTCGTCCTCGGACAGCCGGTCACCGCGGAGTGTCCAGGCACCGAAGAGCAGGAACGCGATGCCGCCCACGACGTTGATCGCGTCCGTGGGCAGCGCCGCACCGACGGCACCGCCGATTGCCACCGAGATGAGGTGCACCACCGCGGTCGCGACCGTGATGCCGACAAGAACCTCGAGCGCACGGAAACGCGTGGCGAACGCGAGTGCCATCAGCTGGCTCTTGTCACCCAGCTCGGCGACGAAGATCACCCCGAAACTGAGCAGGAGGGCATACATCACCCGCTCGACGCTACTGCGCCGGCGCCGCTAGAGGGTCGACACGTCCACGGTGCGCGAGGACGACTTCGCACCCTTGCGCACGGTCACCACGACCCGGCACGAGCCCTTGACCCGTGCTCTCACCGCAGAGCCCGTGGACGAGCACTTCGATCCACCTGACACCACGCGCACGGTCACCTTCGCACCGGTCGACGGTTTCATCCCGGCCGCGGCGGCGAGAGCAGACGACGACAGCGACCTGCCCTTCTTGACGAATGCGAAGCCCGACACCCGCTGGCCGAGCTTCACCTTCAACGTCGGTGATGAGTGCGTGTAGTTGTACGCCGACAGCTGCAGCCAGCCGTTGCGCTCGCTCACGTTGGTGGTGGCGATGTCCTGCACCCCCGCGTTCTCGATCACCTCGATGGTGGACTTGATCGGAGCCTTGTCGAACCCGTACAGACAACGCGCGGTTTCGGAACGCACGAACAGTTCGTACACACCCTTGGTCTCGGAACCGCCGGACCTGTAGTGGGGTGCAGACACCCGGTAGTTGAGCGTGCCCGTGGCCGAGTCGAAAACGGGCGGGCCGGCCGAGTACTGGGTTGCGTTCGTCACCACCACGCCGTTCAGGCGCTGCTTGGCCGTCAGACACTTGTTCGCCCCCTGCAGTTCCCACTCCTGAAGCGTGCGCACGATCCACTGCGACAGGTCCGCCGTGGCGGTGTCGTTCACCAGTGGCAGCCATGCCTCCAGCTCCGCGAGACCCACTGTGCCGCCGGCGGGCGGAATGGAGAGGCGGTTGCGCTGCTCGGGTCCCCACTTCTCGCCGGCAGGGCCGTCCCTGCTCGTGAAGTAGCCAGAGCCGTTCGCCACGGGCCACCCGCCGTTCTTGCGGTAGCTGTCCTGCAGCGCCGCAGGGAGGTCCTTGAACTGCCTGCCCGTGCTGACCACGGGGACCGCAACGCTCCCGCCCGCGATGTCGATTGTGAGCGCGTCGTCGCTTCCCGCGACGGGTGCAATCGAGATCTGCGGCTCGTTCAGGCGTCCGTGCAGCCATCCCTTCGGGGACTGCGAGAGGCGCACCGTCACGTAGTACCGAAGGGTCGGCGTGAACGCCTTCCGCCTCGCGCACGTCATCACCCCGGTGAGCGGGTTGGTGCCCGTCATCACGCAGTCGAGACCGTCGTCGCGACCCTGGCCGTACTGGAAGCCGGAGGTCTTGCCGTCGTCGTGCGGGTTGTACCCCGGGGAACAGAGTGTCCCCTCGCAGTCCCAGGGCACCATCTCCACCGGTGACACCACCGCACGGTACTGCGTGAACTCGAACTTGCTGCCTGTGGTGCGCTTGCCCGACACCACCGCACGCAGGTAGTGCAAACCCGTCGTGGAACCGCTCCCTGCGCCGAGTTGCCAGACGCCTGCCGACGTTCCGGCGGGCAGCCCCGCAGCCGGGTCGGCCGCGAACTCGTTCATCGCGGCCGTGGGGAACTTCGACACGTACG
>JBMUAQ010000117.1:0-4169 GCA_049454855.1 Ilumatobacteraceae bacterium | reverse complement strand
CGACCTGCTCGCGTACCGGGCATACACGCTGCCGATGGAGGAGTACGAAGCGCGCGCCACCGATTCCATGGTGAGAGAGGAGTGACCGGAACGCACCAGTTCGCTGAGTGCTGCGTCCCTGATGAACTCTGTGGTCTGGTTCCTGCGGTTGCTCATGGTGTCCGTCCCGGTGGCGCTCATCCTTGCCGATAACCACGCCTCACAATTCGTGGGGAACCTCGCCTCGGTTCGGGCCGACGATTTACCGTCGGCGCAGGACGTTGCGCACTGCGCGGCCACTGACCCGGGGGGACCCATGCCGAGGAGAATCGGTTCACGGCTGCTGGTGGCGGCGACGCTGGCGGCGACAACATCGCTTGCGGCTTGTTCAGGGGGTGGTGACTCGGGAGGGGGTTCCTCGTCGGGTGCGATGAAGTTCCCCGTTCTCTTCGCGTCGGGTGAGGGCGGCGGATTCGCCTACGACACCGTGGAGGTGGGCCCATCCCCTGACGACAAGATGCGCGTGGAGTTCAGTGAGGACGAGGTCACCGGCCTCGGGCCGATGCTGCGAGCTGCGATGTGGAACTCTGCTGCGCTGTCACTGTTGTTGTCAGGCGAGAGCCCGACGAAGGAGTTCCGCTTCACCGTGTCGGGTCTCGCCGACGGCCCGAGCTCGGGCGCAGTCACCACGGTGGCAGCGCTCGCCTTCATGCGTGGTGACAAGATCCTCGAGAAGGTGGCCATGACGGGCACCATCCAGCCCGACGGGTCGGTGGGCCCGGTGGGTGGCATCCCCGAGAAGGTGAAGGGCGCAGCTGAGGGGAAGTTCACGAAGGTCGGCATCCCGATCGGTCTGCGCAACACGGAGTCGGCAGCCACCGGCGAGACGGTGGACGTCGTCGCTCTCGGCCGCGAGCTCGGGGTCGAGGTGGTGGAGCTCTCGAACGTCTACGAGGCGTACGAGTTCATGACCGGAAAGCAGCTCCCGTCCGTGCCGACAGGCTCGAACGTGAAGCTCGACGGCACCTCGTATGACCGCATCAAGGCGAAGACGTCCCTCATGCTGGCCAACTACGCAGAGACGGCAAACGACAGCAAGAAGCTGAGTGACCTCACCCGCGGATTGTTGGCCTCTCTCATCCAGGAAGCCGAGGATGCAAGGAGCCGAGCAGAGGACCTGCTCGGGCAGGGCCAGGTCGCCGGTGCATACTCGTCTGCCGTGCTCGCGTGGGGCTACGGACGTGCCGTCGGGGCGACGGGCGAGGTGATCGATGCGATTCTGTTCGACTCCACCGACTCGGCCTTCTCCCTGGTCGCCGGCTCGCGCGTGGTGGTCGACAAGGTGTATGCGCTGTTCGACGTGCTGAAGACCTTCGCTCCGAAGTCGCCCAGCGACGCATCGGCCCTGATGACGGCGTTCGCGAGCGCCATCGATGCGCTCAGCCTGGTCGACTTCGCAGAGACGGAGATCAACGGGGTAGCGGCCCGCCTGGAGTCGGGCGATGTCTCGAAGGATGACGCCGTCGCAGAGTTGATCCTGCCACTCGTGTACAACGAGTTTGCCGCCGTGCAGGCCGAGTCCACGCGCGAACTGTTCGATGCGGGACGCGACCTCGGTGCGGGCGACATCGTGGCGGGCAACCAGGTGGAGGCGCTCGCAGCGCTTCTGCGCAAGGGTGCGGACGCAAACATGGAGGCCTTCCAGACCCAGATCGTCGACGAGCTCGCCGCCCAGTTCGACAGGTCCTCACCGACTGTTCTGGCACTCGTGGCCGACAAGGATCTGGACGTCGCCCTCGCCAACAACCAGCAGGCCATTCTCGACTCGGTCGTGAAGTACCTGGGCAAGAGCGATGCCACGCAGTACGCCATTCTCGGCTACGGCATCAACAACTACTCACGCAGCGCCCAGATCCTGTTGAAGTACGCCTCCAACGGGGTGTGGGACGGCAACTTCGAGCTGACGGGGGTGAAGTCCGAGGCCGCCCTGACCGCAGCGCTCGACCTGGGCAAGAGTCACCTGGCGTCCAACATCAACATGCTGCGCGGCAAGTCAATCGAGCCCGCGAACGAGGTTGGTCTCTACGAGGCTGCGGCAATCGACCGTGAAGGCAGCGTGGCCGACAAGGTCAGTGCGCTCGGCAAGTACTGGTCCGGCTACCTGGGAGCGAGAGTCCTCGCGTATCTCGGGGGTCTGGAGAAGGAAGGCCTCGGGGGCTGACCCTCGAGGGTCAGGGCACCGCGACGGGCGGTCCGTACGGCGGCACCGTCGTGCGCGGCACCGTCGTGGCGGGTGCTGCTGTCGTCGTGGTTGTTGCGGGAGCCGCAGTTGCGGGCGGTGCGGTGGCAGTCGGTGCCGAGGTTGCGACACCGTCGGCCTCCACCGTGTAGCACGACATCTTCTTCGACTTCACCCCGTAGGAGCACAGTTCATGCCTGCCCTGGGCATCGCCGTCGTTGGTCCACGTGAACGACACGCGTCCGCTCGAACCTGCAGTGCCGCTTCCGACCTCGGTGGCCTGACCGTTGTGGTACACGACGTGGATCACCTTCTCGCCCTTGGTGAAGCCCTTCGCCCCGGATGCGGGACCGTTCGTCACCTTCACCGAACCGCCGGCGGGGACCTTCTTCTTGGTGCCGGAAGACTTCATCCCCCGCGTGGTGGCCGCCTTCGAAGGGGTCTTCGTTCCCGAGGCGCCACCCGGATTGCTTGCGGCCGGGGCTGTGGTGTCGGAGCCTGAGCGGGCACCCACCCACACCTTCACGCACGCCATGCGGCCCGACTTCTCACCCCGTGCGCACAGGATCCTCTCGCCGTCCTTGTCGACGCCGGCGAGGGAGAGGTACTGGCGGGAGAAAGTGATCGAGCCCTTCGCGCTGGCGAACTTGGTGCCGGTGAGCTCGGTTGGGTCACCTTCCCAGAACTCGTACAGGCGCACGAGCTCGCCCTTCGTGTAGCCCCTGCCGCCCGGCGCGGCACCAGCGGTGACAGTGACCGACGAACTGAACGGCACGGTGGCAGGTTTCGCTGTGGCCTTCATTCCCTTGGTGGTGGAGGGCGACTTCGGTTCGGGACGGGTGACCGGCACGCACACGACGCGGCCGAGATAGTCGCCGCAGATCTCGTTCGCGCGGACGAGCCGGGACGGGCTGTCGGACGCGGAGGCACCCTGCGGTGCTGCAACCACCAAGGCGGCGGCCATCGATGCGACGAGAAGTGCTGTGCGGTGCATGGGCGGAAAGTACCCGCTCGGTCCGCGCGGCGTCCCGGGAGGCAGCGCAAAGTGAGGCTGGTTTATCGAACGCTCAACGGGTCGCCGGTCGGCGCCGACGCAGCCCGCCACCCGGCAGCAATACGGCGGTGCCGACCGCGAGGGCGATCAGCACCCACACCCACGAGGAACGAGCGATCTCGGCGACGAAGTTGGTGCGCTGGGGGAGGTTCACGTTCACCGACGCGACCACAGAGGTGCCGTCCGACGTGCGCGCAGACAGCACGAGATTGTGCCAGCCACGGGGTGCGCCCTCCGGCACCCGGTTGGTTCCGCCGTAGGAGCCGGCGTCGGTCGCACGGCCGGTGAACACCCGCACAGGAGTCGAGTACAACCACACCTCGAACTCGGCTCCGGGCTCGACGCCGAGGATGGTGGACTTGAACTGCATCGACTGCCCGAGCAGGACGCGGCCGTCGCTGTCCACCTCCACCGACCCGGGGGCGTCGTCGGGGGCGGACACCTGGAAGCTCGTTGTGCCCACGGTGATCACCACGGTGCCGTCACCGACGCGCGTGTCAACCTCGACCGGCCGCCCGTCGAGAAGTCCGAGCGACGCGCCGTCCTCGAGCCGATCGAGGAGAGAGGGGTCCACCGGGGCGTCGGCATCTGATGAGGCCGCAACAGCGGGCAACGTGGTGGATGTCGACGTGGTGGACGTCGGTGTGGCGACCGAGCGCGGGGCGAGCGAGGCGGGAGAACTTTCCCTGCCGCCCGAGGTGCCGCCCTCGGCTGCGAGGCCCTGGCTCGCGGTTGCGTCCGGGGCCGACGTCGTGCCAGGGACCGTCACCGCTGGGTCGACGTCGGGTCCTCCGCTGCCCGCAAGCGCAGTCGTCGACGTTGCGGCTCCGGTCGTTGTTGTGGGGCCCGTTGTGGAGGTTGACGGAGCAACAGTCGTGGGGGTCGTCGTCGTGGGGG
>JBMUAQ010000116.1:0-4620 GCA_049454855.1 Ilumatobacteraceae bacterium | reverse complement strand
CCGGGGGTGGGGCTCGAACCCACGACCCACGGATTAACAGTCCGTTGCTCTGCCAACTGAGCTACCCCGGAATGGGCCGAAGGAAGAGCCTACCAGCGCACCTGCTGTCGCCCCCACCCGCATCAGTCGCCGTCGAGGAAACCCCTGAGTCGCTGGCTGTTGTTCGGATGGCGCATCCGCGCCAGCGTCTTCTGCTCGATCTGTCGGATGCGCTCGCGGGTGACTCCCTCCTGGCGCGCGACCTCATCAAGAGTCTGGGGCTCACCGCTCGAGATGCCGAACCTCTTGTCGAGGATGCGGCGGTCGCGCTCGGGCAGGTTGCCGAGCTCGGCACTGATCGCGGCAACCAGCTGCCTGCGCTGGGTGACCTCCGCCGGTGAGTCGGAGTCGTCACCGGACGACACCTTGTCGGCCCACGTGCCCGAATCGTCGTCGGAACCGATCGGTTCGTCAAGGCTGATGCTGACGGCGGCGATCTGCTTGAGCTCCTCGATCCTGTCCACCGCGATCAGGGTGCGCTCGGAGATCTCGGCGAACGTGGGGTCGCGCTTCAGCTCCACGATCAGCTCGCGCTCCGCCTTCGTCATGCGGTTGATGAGCTCCACCACGTGGCTCGGCACCCGGATGGTGCGGCCCTGGTCGGCCATGGCCCGCATCATTGCCTGGCGGATCCACCACGTGGCGTACGTGGAGAACTTGAAGCCCTTCTCACAGTCGTACTTCTCGGCCGCCCTCATGAGCCCTATGTTGCCCTCCTGGATGAGGTCGGCGAGCGGAAGCTCACGTCCGTCGTACCTGCGCGCGATCGACACCACGAGACGCAGGTTCGCCTTCACCAGGTGCTCCAGGGCGAGATCGCCTTCGCGCACGACCGTGCGGAGCGCATGCTTGGCCGCGACACCCGGTGTGGTGGTGGCGAGTTGATGACGGGCGTCCTGCATCTCGCGGATCGCACGACCGAGCCTCCGCTCGTCCTCGGCGGTGAGGAGGTCGACCTGGCCGATCTCGTGCAGGTACATGCGCACGGAATCACCGGCCTCGGGGCCCGCACCCGCTGCCGCACGCGCGGCCGGCTTCTGTGGCGACGTTGCCGCCGGCGCCGGCGCAGGTTGCTGCTCCCCGTCGGCCCCCGGGCGCGGCACGGGGCCCGAGATGTCTGGCTCCACCGTCGCGATCGTGATGTTCATCTTCCCCAGCACCGACTCGATCTGACGAAGGACGTCCTCGTTGAGTTCCACGTGCCGGAAAACATGGGCCACGTTGTTCGGTTCGACCTCGCCCTTCTCGTTCGCCGAGGCGATGAGGGTGACCCACTCCCCCCGGTCGACCGCCGGATGGGGCACCGCCGGGATGCGTCCGCTCATGCCGTGGCCCCCGTGCGCTCCGCGAGCCACTGGAGGAGGGTGACCGCGGCGTTCGCCGCCCTGTCGGCCCGCCCGAGATCGGCAAGTGCCACGCGGGCCGCCTGGTCGGAGCGCAGCTCCTCGGCGTCAGTCACGTGCACCCGCCCCCCGAGAACCCGGCGGGCGGCGGCACCGATCAGGGTCCGCGCCTCCACCAGCGCATCGGCCTCTGCATCATGGACGGCGGCGCGCTCGATCAGCTCGGCAGCCTCCCCCTCCACCATCGCGAGCGCCCTGTGCACGTCGCCCTCGGATTCTGCGAGTGCACGGAAAGCGTCGCGGAAGTGCTCCTCGGGGAAGAGCTCCTCGATGAGCCACGGCGCGATTGCATCCCAGTCGTGGATGAGCAGCGAGAGCGCGACGAAACCCGCGCCCTCAGAGGCCTGGCGCACCGGCCGCACCACCTGTGCGGGGGCACCGCGGCCGCGGTCGGCGCTGCGCATCAGTTCGGAGGCCTGCACGCCGGTCTGCACCGCGACCTCGTTCGCGTACAGCCGCCTGACGTTCGGGTCGGGGTGCTCGTTCACGAGGTCCATTGCGAGTTCCGCAGTGCGGGCCCGCGCCTCGGGCGTGCGGGCCGGGTTCGCCGCGTACAGACGGCGGAGACGGAAACCGAGGAACGGCATTGCCTCGTCCACGGCGCGGGTGAGGATGTCAGGGTCGGAGTTGGCGAGGTCGCCGGGGTCCTTGCCCTCGGGGAACTGCGCCACCGACACCGTGACGTCGTACTTCTTCTCCCAGGCGTAGAACTTCTCTGCTGCACCCTGGCCGGCGCTGTCGGCGTCGAAGGCCAGCACCACGTTGCGCGCGTAGCGCTTCATGAGCCGCACGTGCTCCTCGGTGAGCGCGGTGCCGCACGTTGCCACTGCAGTGGTGACACCGCTGCGATGGAACCCGATGACGTCGGTGTACCCCTCGCAGACAACGAGGCGGTCCGCGCGAACTGCATCACCCTTCGCCCAGTTCAGGCCGTAGAGCGTGCGTGACTTCGTGTACACGGTGGTCTCGGTGGAGTTCTTGTACTTCGCCTGGTCGGCGACCCCCGGCAGGATGCGGCCCCCGAACGCAACTGCATTCCCGTTCTCGTCGAAGATGGGGAACATCACCCGCGCACGGAAGAAGTCCTGCATGCGGCCGCGCTTGTTCTCGAACCCGAGACCGAGCTCCTTCAGCATGTCGGCAGGGGCACCGAGGGCGTTGCACAGCACGTCCCAGTCGTCGGGCGCCCACCCGATGCGGAAACGGCGCGCCACATCGCCCGCGAGCCCCCTCTGGCGCAGGTACTCGCGTGCCGGCCGCGCATCGGGCGACTCCAGCAGGCGCGTGTGGTACCACTGCACGGCACTCTCCATCACCTCGAGCAGCTGCTTGCGGCGCTTGCGTTCCCCCGTGGCCGGCCCCGAGGTGTAGTGCAGTTCGATGCCGGCCTTCCCGGCGAGGAACTCCACTGCCGCGACGAAGTCGAGGTGCTGGGTCTCCTGCACGAAGGTGAACACGTCTCCCTTGGCACCGCACCCGAAGCACATGTAGCGGCCGGTCTCGTCGTTGACACTGAAGGAACCGGTGCGCTCGGAATGGAAGGGGCAGAGACCCGTCTGGCTGCGGCCGGTGCGACGCAGCTGCGTGTGCGGGGACACGAGATCGGAGAGCGTGACGGACGCGCGCACCCGTTGGATGTCGTCCTCCGCGATCCCCATGCGCCCGACACTAGTTCGGGCGTGGGGCACCGCCCGACGGTCGGTAGGAACCTACGCGGACTTCGCCTCGGACTTGAGGGACGCCACGATCGACACAGCGAGGATGAGTGCGATGACCGACAGTGAGATGGCGATCGGCATGTGCCACCAGTACGACAGGGTCATCTTGACTCCCACGAAGGCGAGGATGACGCCGAGGCCCGTCTGAAGGTAGGTGAACCGCTCGCGCATGTCGGCCAGCAGGAAGTAGAGCGCCCTGAGACCCAGGATGGCGAAGGCGTTGGAGGCGAAGGCGATGTACTGCTCGTTCGTGACCGCCAGCACCGCAGGCACGGAGTCGACGGCAAAGATGACGTCGGTGATTTCCACCAGCACCAGCACCGCCAGCAGCGGCGTGGCCAGGCGCTTGCCGTTGCGGACGGTGAACATCTTCTGCCCGTCGAGCTCGTCGGTGGAGGGCACGAACCTGTGGAAGATGCGCATCGACCGCGAGTCGGAGGGGTCGAAGCCCTCGTCGTGGGTCTGAAGGAGCTTGATCCCCGAGTAGAGGAGGAAGAGCCCGAACAGAATCAGGGTCACCTTGAAGGAGTTGATGATGGCCACGCCGGCGAAGATGAACCCGAGACGCATCGCCAGGGCCCCGAAGATGCCCCAGAACAGCACCCGGTGCTGGTACTTCGGCGGGACCTTGAAGTGCGCGAACAGCACGGCCCACACGAACACGTTGTCGACACTGAGGCTCTTCTCGATGAGGTAGCCGCCCATGTACTCGCCGCCGGCCGCCGCACCGAACTCCCACACCATGAAGAGGCCGAAGAGGAGCCCCACGCCGATCCACACCGCCGACTCGATGGCGGCCTCCTTGGTGTGCACCACGTGTGCCTCGCGGTGGATGACGAGGATGTCGATGAGCAGGAGCACCGCCAGCACGCCGAGAAGGGCCGGCCAGTGCCAATCGGCGACGTCGAGGTCGACCTTCCCGGACGAGCCGGAGCCACCGGCGGCAATGTAGGACGGGACCAGGGGGTGAACGAGATGGGTCACGGACCGAAGCCTAGGTGACGGGTTTCCCGCCGGAAAGAGTGCCGTTCAACGGCACCGCGAGACGTGGGTCACTTGCGCGTGTTACTTGGTCTCGCTCTTCCCGACGCCGATGACCGCCTGCGCCGCCGACAGGCGCGCGATCGGCACCCGGTACGGGGAGCACGAGACGTAGTCGAGGCCGGCGCGGTGGAACAGACCGATTGACTCGGGGTCACCGCCGTGCTCACCGCACACTCCGAGCTTCATCCCGCGCCTTGCCTTGCGGCCACGCTGCGCCGCGATCATCACGAGCTCACCGACGCCGTTCTGGTCGATGGTCTCGAACGGGTTGCGCTTCAGCAGGCCGGCCTCGAGGTACGCCGGCATCATGCGACTCTCGACGTCGTCGCGGCTGAACCCGAACGTCATCTGGGTGAGGTCGTTGGTGCCGAAACTGAAGAAATCGGCAACCTCGGCCAGCTCGTCGGCACGCAGTG
>JBMUAQ010000115.1:0-4656 GCA_049454855.1 Ilumatobacteraceae bacterium | reverse complement strand
ACATCGACATGGACTTCGACTCCCGCTACCGCGACGAGATGATCCGCTACGCGGCCGAGAAGTACGGCCGCGACCACGTCGCCCAGATCATCACCTTCTCCACCATCAAGTCGCGCAACGCCGTGCGTGACGCGGCCCGGGTGCTCGGCTACGAGTACGGGGTGGGGGACCGCATCGCCAAGCTGATGCCCCCGTTGAACCAGGGACGAGACACCCCGCTGCAGTGGTGTCTCGAGAAGAACGACGCCCATCTCGAGGGTTACATGCAGGCCCAGGGACTTCGCGACCTCGTGGCCTCCGACGAGGTCGCCGCGAAGGTGGTGGAGGTTGCCCGCGGACTGGAGGGACTGAAGCGCAGCGACGGCATCCACGCTGCCGCCGTGGTGATCACGCCCGAGCCGCTCACCGAGTACCTGCCCATCCAGCGCAAGCCCGAGAGCGGGGGAAACGTCGAGGACGCGCCGGTCGTCACCCAGTACGAGATGCACGGCGTCGAGGACCTCGGACTCCTGAAGATGGACTTCCTCGGTCTGCGCAACCTCGATGTCATCACCGACACCGTCGGGATGATCCACAGGACGGACCCCTCGTTCGACATCGACTCGGTGCCTCTCGACGACCGGGCCACATTCGACCTGCTCGGTCGCGGCGAGACGATCGGGGTGTTCCAGCTGGAGTCCGGGCCGATGCGCAGCCTCCTGAGGTCGATGAGGCCCACGTCGTTCGAGGATGTCAGCGCCGTGCTCGCGTTGTACCGGCCGGGCCCGATGAGCGTCAACATGCACAACCTGTACGCCGACTACAAGAACAACCGGCGTGAACCCGAGTACTTCCACCCCGAGGCGAAGGACCTCCTGCACGACACCTACGGCCTCATGGTGTACCAGGAGAGCATGATGCGCGTGGCCCAGCGGTTCGCCGGGTATGACCTCGCGCAGGCGGACAACCTGCGCAAGGCGTGCGGCAAGAAGGACGTGAAGGCGATGGAGCGGGAGGAGGCAGTCTTCATCGAGGGCTGTGAACGCACCGGTTACGGGCGTGCACTCGGCGAGCAGCTCTTCGGGGTGATCCGGAACTTCGCGGACTACGCATTCAACAAGAGCCACACGTTCGGATACGGCCTCATCAGCTACCAGACCGCCTTCCTGAAGGCTCACTATCCGGTCGAGTACCTTGCGTGCCTGCTCACCTCGGTGAAGGGCAACTATGACAAGATGCCGGTGTTCCTGGCCGACGCAAGGTCGCTCGGCATCACGGTCCTCACACCCGACATCAACCGCAGCCAGTCCGACTTTGCCGCGGTCGCCGACGACGGCCAGCGCACCATTCTCTTCGGGCTCTCGGCCGTGCGCAACGTGGGCGAGGGCCTGGTGTCACTCATTCTCGAGGAGCGGGATGCGAACGGCCCGTTCGCCTCGTTCCACGATTTCTGCGACCGCGTGCCCGACCAGGCCCTGAACAAGCGTGCAGTGGAGTCACTCATCAAGTCCGGCGCGTTCGACGTGCTCGGCCACCCCCGCAAGGGGCTGCTGCTCGTCCACGAATCCATCATCGATGCCGCCATATCGGCCAAGCGCGAGAGGGACAGGGGCGTGATGTCGCTCTTCGGGGAGATGGGCGAAGGCGACGATGGCACATGGTCCGACCGCATCGAGATCCCCGCAGAGTCGTTCGGCAAGACCGACCAGTTGCGCCACGAGAAGGAGATGCTCGGGCTCTACGTGTCTGACCACCCGCTCGCTGGGTTCGAGTCTTCGCTGCGCCGGCGGGTCGAGTCGTCCATCGCCGACCTCGAGGGCCGGGGCGAGGGCATGGTCACGATCGGTGGGGTGGTCACGAACCTGTCGAGGCGCTTCACCCGCAAGGGGGACCAGATGGCAACGCTGGTGCTCGAGGACCTCGAGGCCGCCATCGAGATCACGGTCTTCGCACGCACGCTCGCCCAGTACGGCCATCTCCTCGCCGATGACGTCATCGTCACCGTGGCCGGCAGGCTGAACAAGTCCGACGAACGGACGAGTTTCACCGCGCAGCGAATCGAGCTCATCGAGGACCTCGACCAACGGGTTCCCGAGGTGCTGGTCACGCTTCCCCAGGGGTTCTCCCAGGACAACCTCACGACGCTCCGCGGAATCATCGCCGACTTCCCGGGCATGTCGCCCGTGAAGATCAGCCTCTCCACGGGCATCGTGTTCGACGCGGGGGAGCGTCACATGGTGGACGTCGACAAGGTCATCGGGCCGTTGAGGGTCAACTTCGGCGCAAATGCGGTGAAAATCATCTGAACCGCCTCGATGGCGGCAGGACACGCCGTCTTTGGCAGAATATGTGCCGTTCGCGACGCGGATCGAGGGTCTGGAGAGGAGTGCCGGTCGATGACATTGGAAGTCAAGACGCAGGATTGCAGCGCGCTCACCGACGCCCAGCTGGAGGAGATGGCCGGCATCGGGGGTTCGTTCGGCGCCGATCTGCTGGCAAAGGCCAAGGAGGACTGGGTGCTCTGCACGTTTGCCCGCCTCGACGGCAAGCTCCACGGGGTCACGTTCTCCACTCTCGAGCGCATCGGCGGCACGCCGTGCGTGCTGATCGGCCTCATGTCGGTGAAGCGCTCCACCAAGCGTGACCAGGTCCTGAAGGGACTGATGGGGGAGGCATACCACCGGGCACTGATGGCTTTCCCCGACGAGGATGTCGTGGTGGGCTCGCGGCTGCGCAGCGCGGACGGGCTCGAGGCCTTCAAGTCGCTCACGGAGATGATCCCCCGCCACGGCCACAGGGCCGTGGGTGAGGAGCGCGCGTGGGGCCGCCGTCTCGCCAAGCGCTTCGGCGTGGATGCCACCTACGACGAGCAGTCATTCGTGGTGCGCGAGAAGGGGCAGTCCGGCTTCATCGACCACGAGTCCTCGAAGCCCGACAAGATCCCTGCCGACAGGGCATCGCTGTTCACGAACGTGAACGCCGCGAAGGGCGGCGTCCTGATCGTCCACGGCTGGACGATGGCCGAGAGCCTCGTGAAACTCGGGTCACGGGCCTGATCACTGACCGCCGCGAGCACCGGGGGTCCTGAGGTGGATTTCGTCGACCTCGTCCGTTCCCGACGGATGACGAGGGCCTTCTCGCGGACACCGGTCGAACGGGCAGTCATCGAGGAGTGTCTCTCGCTGGCTGCGCGCTCGCCGAGTGCCGGCAAGACGCAGGGGTGGAACGTGGTCGGCGTGCTCGGTGACGACACGTCGCTGTACTGGGATGCCGCACTGCCCGTCGCGCGGCGGGACGGGTTCGCGTTCCCCGGCCTGCTCGATGCGCCGTTCGTCGGCGTCCTCACCGCCGACCCGCGCGCGTACGTGCGGCGGTACTCCGAGGCGGACAAGGCGCACACGGGCCTCGGTGAGGGAGAGGACGCCTGGGGCACGCCCTACTGGACCGTGGATGCGTCGATGGCTGCCATGACGTTCCTCCTGGCACTGCACGACCGGGGTCTCGGGGCACTGTTCTTTGCCGTGGCCCGCGAGGCAGACGTGAGGGATGCCCTCGGTGTCGACCCCGCAGTCCAGGTGATCGGGGCCGTTGCTGCGGGTGTCCCCGCCGGCGGTGTTGCCCGCCCCGGTCGAAGTGCAGGACGGCCGGGCCGTCGGGGCGATGAGGTGATCAGGTGGGCGTCGCGCCGCTGAGCCGGGCGCGCAGCGAGTCGGCACCGGTTGCCGGCAGATCGCACACCGACCCCCGGCACACGTAGGCGAGTCCCTCCTCGCGTCCTTCCCACAGCGGTCCCGCCCCGGGCGTACCGCGGGCGAGCACCGCATCCGGGCGCCACTGCTCGCGGTACACGTCCACCAGTTCGCGGTTCTCGCCGGGAATCACGACCTCTGTCGTCCCGGCGGAGAGTTCGAAGGCGTGCATCGCATGGCAGAAAGCCGACGGTGCCTGCGGCAGTACCCCGGCGAGGAGCCGGAGCACGGCCAGCGCCCTGTCGGCGAGATCGGGGCGGTCGGCGAGTGCGGCGAGACGCAGGAACGCGAGCGCCGCGGTGGAGTTCGCGGACGGCGTCGCGTTGTCCATGATGTCCTTCTGGCGGGCGACAAGTTTCTCCCCGTCGTCGGCCACCGTGAACAGCCCGCCGAGACTGTCGTCCCAGTGACGGGCGACCAGGGAGTCGGCGACGCTGCAGGCCTCGTCCAGCCACGTCCCGTTGCCGGTCAGTTCGTACAGACGTGTGAACGCATCCACGAGGTGGGCGAGGTCGTGGGCGAGCGCTGCGTGCCGCGCCTGCGGGACGGCATCTGCCTGCCAGCTGCGCTTCCAGTTCCCGTCGCCGTCTCGCAGGTGCTCGAGGAGAAACACGCCGTTCGCGACCGCTGCCGCGCGCCAGCGGTCGTTGCCGGTGAACAGCGCAGCCTCCGCGAGGGTCGCGAGGAACATCGCATTCCACTCGGTGAGCACCTTGTCATCGAGCCCGGGTCGCGGCCTGGTGTCGCGCGCGGCGAGCAACGCACGGCGGCACCGTTCGATCACGTCGGGCCGGCCGATGTCCGGGCGGGCATGGATCCTGTTCGGAATCGACCGGCCCTCGAAGTTGCCGCCGTCGGTGATGCCCCAGTGGGTGAGTGCATCGTGTGCGTAGTCGCCGAGCACGACCCTCACCTCGTCGGGGGTCCA
>JBMUAQ010000114.1:0-5014 GCA_049454855.1 Ilumatobacteraceae bacterium | reverse complement strand
GCGAACGGCACGTTCAGCATGCGCGCAAGGGTCTGGGCGAGGTGCGTCTTGCCGCAGCCCGTGGGCCCGAGGAGCAGGATGTTGGATTTCTGCAGTTCGACCTCGTCACGGCGCAGCGCCGACGACTGCTGCATGTGCTGGAGCCGGCGGTAGTGCTGGAACACCGCAACCGACAGTGCCTTCTTCGCCTGGTCCTGGCCCACGACGTACTCGTCGAGGAATGACTTGGTCTCGGTGGGCGTGGGAAGCGATTCGAGGCGCACGTCGGGACGCTCCCCGACCTCCTCCTCGATGATCTCGTTGCAGAGCTCGATGCACTCGTCACAGATGTAGACGCCGGGTCCGGCGATGAGCTTCTTGACCTGCTTCTGCGACTTTCCGCAGAACGAGCACTTCAGCAACTCGCCCGTGTCGGTGAACTTGGCCAAAGGGTGCTCCCGGAACGGCCCCCGTCAGCGGATCGGACCGGTGCGGTCCGCCATCTGGCGGGAGGTGATGACATCATCGATGATGCCATACTCCAGGGCCTCGTTTGCTTCCAATACGAAGTCCCGGTCGGTGTCGGCGTGGATGCGCTCCAGCGGCTGGCCCGTGTGGGTGGCCAGAATCTCCTCCAGGAGGTCCCTCATGCGGAGGATCTCGTTCGCGGCGATCTCGAGGTCGGTGACCTGGCCGTAGCCCACCTGGCCGTAGGGCTGGTGGAGGAGGACGCGGCTGTGCGGCAGGGCGAGGCGCTTGCCCTTGGTCCCCGCCGCCAGCAGCACGGCAGCGGCCGAGGCGGCCTGGCCGAGACAGATCGTGGCGATGTCGTTCTTGATGAACTGCATCGTGTCGTAGATGGCGAACAGCGCCGTGATGTCGCCGCCGGGGCTGTTGATGTAGATGTTGATGTCCTTGTCCGGGTTCTCGCTCTCCAGGTGGATGAGCTGGGCGCAGATGAGGTTGGCGATGGTGTCGTCGATCGGCGTGCCGAGGAAGATGATGTTCTCCTTCAGCAGTCGGCTGTAGAGGTCGTAGACCCGCTCGCCGCGGCTCGTCGTCTCGGTGACGTTCGGGACGTAGTAGTTCTGGAAGTTCACTCGCTGTCCTTGTCTGCTTCTGCGTCATCCTGACCGTGGTCGTGGTCGTTGTGGTCCGCCTCCGAATGGCCTAGCACCATCTCGGTGTCGAGGACGGCACCGTTCTGGTCGACGTAGGTCACGTGGTGCAGCAGCCAGTCGAGGGCCTTCGACTTGCGGATCTGCGAGGCGAGGTCGGTGACGGCATCGTTCTGCTCGTATGCACGGCGCACCTTGGCGGGCTTCTCCCCCACGCGCACCGCGATTGCCTGGAACTCGGCCTCGAGGTCGTCGTCGGTGGTCTCGACACTCTCGGCCACCGCCACCGCGCGCAGTGCGAGATCCACCTTCACTGCCTTTTCGGACTGGGTGCGCATGCCCTCCACGAACGACGCGGTGTCCTGGCCGGTGACCTGAAGCCACTGGTCGAGGGCGATGCCCTGTGCCTGGAACTGCTCGATGGTGTTGCGCACGCGCGCGTTGAGGTCGCTCTCCACCATCGACTGCGGTGCCTCGATGTCGACGAGGCCGGCGAGTGCATCGGTGACGCGGTCGATGACCGTGCGGCGGACCGTGTTCAGGCGCGTCTCCACGAGGCGGGCCCGCAGTGCGGTCTTCCACTCCTCCACGGTGTCGTGCTCCGCCACGTTCTCGGCAACCCATGCATCGGTGAGTTCCGGCAGGGTGAGCGTCTGCACCTTGTTCACGGTGATCTTGAAGTCGGCAGGGGTCTCGGTGCCGTTCGGGGCCAGGGTGAACGCGAGCGTGTCACCCTTCTTCACACCCGTCATCTGGTCGTCGAAACCGGGGGCGACCCAGCCGCGTCCGATCTCGTAGGTCCACTCGTCCACGTTCAGGCCGGGGACCGGCTTGCCGTCGGTGGTGCCCTCCATGTCGATGACCACGTAGTCGCCGGCCTTCGACGGCGCGTCGCTGTCCACCAGCGAGCCGTGGCGACGCAGCTCCGACGCCACGGCCTCGTCGAACTCCTCTTCGGTGAGATCGGGGTTCGTGAGCTCGACGCGCAGCCCGGCGTAACCAGCAAGCGTGATCTCCGGGCGAACCTCGCACGTGGCCTCGAACCGCACCGGTCCGGCCGCCTCGCCCTCGAGAACCTTCACGTCGGGAACGGCGACAAGGTCGACATCGTGCTCACGGACGGCCCTCGAGAGGTACTCGGGGATCGCATCATTCAGGGCCTGGCCGCGGGCGGCATCGAGACCGATGCGGGCCTCGAGAACGCGGCGCGGCGCCTTCCCGGGACGGAACCCCGGCATCTTCACCTCACGGGCGATCTTGCGGAACGCGTCGTCGATGTTGCGGTCGAACTCGGCTTCGTCCACCTCGACGGACAGCCTGACGGTGTTGCCCTCGAGGGCCTCGATCGTGCTTTTCACAGGGCGCAGAGTGTATCGGCGGGCGCTCGGGGCGCTCCGGGCCCGCTGGGCCTGCCGTCCCGACGATGCGGACCCACCGTGCGGTGGCTGGCCATAATGGTCACATGGCCTTCTGGAAGCCGCACTCCCTCGCAAACCCCCACTCCGGGCAGATCAACCTGCGCATCGGCGACCGAGTGCGCACCACCACAGACCTCGACGGTGTCCCCGCGGGCACCGAGGGGAAGGTGATCCTCGCCAACGGGTTCTCGTGGCTGCGCTACCGCGTGCTGTTCACGAACGGGGCCGAGATCGGGGACCTCGACCACCGCAACATTGAAGCTGTCGGTCGCACCGCGAAGCGACTCGCCCGCGAGGCAAAGCGCGCATCCTGAAGCCCTCCGCACACCGGCGGTAGCGTTCGGTGCGTTGACACCGCGGGGTGTGGCGCAGTTGGCAGCGCGCCTGCTTTGGGAGCAGGAGGCCGGGAGTTCAAGTCTCCCCACCCCGACGCACTCGCGCTGGCCGCGCGCGACCTGACACAGCCCGACCCGACACAGGAGGTACCCGGTGCCCGCCGATCTCGATGCTGCGAGGTACGTCTCCTTCACCACCCACCGCAGGGACGGCACGCCCGTCTCCCTGCCCGTGTGGATTGTCCCCTTCGACGGTGGCTACGCGTTCACCACGGACCCCGGGAGCGCAAAGGTCCGCCGCATCGCGAACGACGCCCGCGCCACGCTGCGTGTGTGCGACATTCGCGGACGGGTCGCCGATGGCACGACCGAACATGCCGGCTCGGCGGTGCTCCTCGGACCCGAGGACACCGAACGCGTCGCCACACTCGTGAGGCGCAAGTACCGGTTCGGCTGGATGTTGATCAGTGCGATGGCAGTGCTCGAGCGGATCCGCGGCAAGGGCCGGGCCGCCGAGGGCGCCATCAAGGTGACCCTGGACTGATTCCCGGGCGCACGGTGGAATCGCCGGGATTGTCTGTACTCTTGTGAAGCCCCTCTGAGGGGCGTCCATGGGTACACACCGGTATCTGTGGCCCATCGTCGGCGTCGCCGACAGAGAGAAAACATGGACACCACCCCCTTCGCGGACGCCCCTGTGGCAGACGCTGCCCCCGTTTCGGCCGACCCGGCCACCCCGTCGTTTGGAGACCTCGGTCTGCCCAAGCGGGTGGTCGAGGAACTCGCCCGTCAGGGCATCACCTCGCCCTTCCCCATCCAGCTCGCCACGATCGAGGACGCACTGGCCGGCCGCGACGTACTCGGCCGCGGCCGCACCGGCTCGGGCAAGACGCTGGCCTTCAGCCTCCCGATGATCGCGCGCCTCGACGAGGACAACCGCGTGCCCGCGCGGCGCCGGCCTCGGGCACTGGTGCTCGTCCCCACACGAGAGCTCGCCAACCAGGTGTGCGACGTGATCACACCGCTCGCGCGCACCCTCGAGATGACGACGGCCGTCGTGTACGGCGGAGTCGGGTACGGCAAGCAAATCGAGGCCATGCGCTCCGGCACCGACATCGTCGTTGCCTGCCCGGGCCGTTTCGTCGACCTGCTCGAGTCCGGCCACGTGGAACTCGACGACATCGAGGCAGTGGTGCTGGACGAGGCCGACCACATGGCGGAGCTCGGCTTCCTCGAGCACGTCACCCAGATTCTCGATGACATCCCGCGCGAGGCGCAGCACATGTTGTTCTCCGCCACCCTCGACCGCGGCATCGACAAGGTCGTCAAGCGCTACCTGCACGACCCCGCCTCGCACGAGGTCGAGCCCGAGCCCGAGGACATCGGCGAGATGACCCACCACTTCCTCCACGTCTCGTTCGAGCAGCGTGCAGGTGCCATCGCCGACCTGTGCGCGGCGCCCGGCAAGTCGCTGGTGTTCACCCGCACGAAGCACGGCGCGCGCAAGCTCGCCGCGGCACTTGTGAAGGCCGGTGTGCCGAGCGTGGAGCTGCACGGCGACCTCTCGCAGAACGTACGGGCGCGCAACATGGCCGCGTTCGCGAACGGCAAGGTCGACACGCTCGTGGCGACCGACATCGCCGCACGCGGCATCCACGTCGATGATGTCGCACTCGTCATCCACGCCGACCCGCCCGAGGAGCACAAGGCGTTCCTCCACCGAAGCGGCCGCACCGCGCGTGCGGGTGCCGCCGGAACGGTGATCACGATGGTCACGGAGAACCAGCGTCGCCACGCAAAGAGCCTCGCCAAGGCTGCCGGCATCGAGCCCCTGCACACGAAGCTCTCCGACAACGAGGGATTCCTCGCGGAGGTGGCGCCCGGTGAGCGCACCTTCCGTGAGATGCCCTCGCTCGAGGAGCAGCGCTCCCCGCGCCCCGGCCAGCGCAACGGCCGTCCCGGCCAGGGCAACGGTCGCGGCAGGTCGGGCCACGGTGGCCGTGGCGGACACGGTGGTGGTCGCCCGGGCAACAAGGGCCCGAAGAGCCGTGACGGTCGAGACGGCCGTGACGGTCGCGACGGCAACAGGAGCGGCAAGCCCCGCCACGGCGCTCCCTCGCGCGGACGTTAGTCACGCCCCTTCGCGGCGCCCGGCGGTGCGCCC
>JBMUAQ010000113.1:0-5130 GCA_049454855.1 Ilumatobacteraceae bacterium | reverse complement strand
CGACCAGCAACCCGACGTCACCCG
This sequence comes from Ilumatobacteraceae bacterium, assembly GCA_049454855.1. Lineage (GTDB taxonomy): Bacteria > Actinomycetota > Acidimicrobiia > Acidimicrobiales > Ilumatobacteraceae > UBA2093. Next base: position 5,106 of record JBMUAQ010000113.1, on the reverse strand, counting down.
TGCGAACCGTGAAGAACGCCTTCAGGGCGGCGCGGCTGTTGGCACCGTCTTCCCACCAGTGGCCGATCAGCATGAACGAGCAGAGGCCCATGATCTCCCAGCCGAGGATCAACTGGATCATGTTCTCGGCGACGACCATGTTCATCATTCCCGCGGAGAACAGGGTGAGCGAGGCGAAGAAGTGGGTGAAGCGGCGGTCGCCGCGCAGGTACTCCACCGAGTAGATCTGCACGAGCGTGGAGATGAACGCCACCACGCCGAGCACCGCGAGCGAGAGGCCGTCGATGTGCTGTCCGAGACCGAACTCGAGGCCACCGCTCTGCCACCAGGTCCAGGAACGGACGACCGGCGCCACGTAGCCCTCGCCGGCGTCACCGACCCGTGCCACCCACTGCCAGACCGCCCCTCCGGAGAGAACGAGCGCAGCAACCATCGAGAGGATGCCGAACTCGGCACCCTTGAGCGGCATCTTCCGGCCGAAGAAGATGATGAGTGCGAACGCCACCGCCGGGATGACCGGGATGACCCACGCGTTCTCGAGGAAGAACCCCGAGGAGAGCACCTTCTCGGCGGCCTCTGCGGAACCTGCGGCAAACACGCTCATCCCTTCATCTCCGCGAACTCATCGAGGCCGATCGAGCGGCGGTTGCGGTACATCAGCAGCACCATCGCGAGACCCACGCCCACCTCGGCGGCGGCCACCGCGATGACGTAGAGGGCGAAGGTGTGCCCGTCGGCCGAGCCGTTGCGCAGCGAGAACGCGAGCAGGTTGATGTTGACCGAGTTGAGGATGAGCTCGATGGACATCAGCACCAGCACCGCGTTGCGGCGCGCGATGACCCCGTACACGCCGATGCAGAACAGCACCGCACCCAGGATGAGGAACTGGTTCAGCAGCACGTCAGTCCTTCCTCGCCAGCACGATGGCGCCGATGACGGCCGCCAGGAGAACGAACGAGAGCGCCCAGAACGGCAGCAGGTACGGGCCGAAGATCTGGTCGGACACCGTGGCGGTGGACACCGGGCTGGCCTCCGAGGGGAGACGTTCGTTGCCGAAGCCGTCGTTCAGCGCCGTCACCATCGTGGCGAGCATGATCACCGCCACCGGCAGTCCGAGCCACCAGTTGCGGTTGTTGAGGTCGCGCTCGGCACCGATGCGTGCGCGGGTGAGCATCGTTCCGAAGAGGAAGAGCACCATGACCGCGCCGATGTACACGAGAACCTGCGTGACCGCGACGAACTCCGCCGCCAGCAGTACGTACTGCGCCGCCGCACCGGCGAGCACCACCACGAGCCACAGCGCCGCATGCACCACGTTGTTCGAGGTGACGACCCGGAGCGCACCCACGACCATGACGGCCGCGATGAGGTAGAAGCCCACGTTCTGGGCCACGAGGAGGTCGGCTGCGACCGTCACTTCTTGCCCTTCTTGTCGGCTCCGGCCTCGAGCTCCGGTGCCTCGGGCACCGTCTCCATCCACTCGCCGAGCTTCGACTTGTCGTGCAGAAGGTCGGCGATGCGGGGCTCCGAGTACTCGTACTCGGGGCTCCAGAAGAGCGCGTCGAACGGGCAGACCTCCACGCAGATGCCGCAGTACATGCAGAGCGCGTAGTCGATGTCGAAACGGTCGAGCTTGTTCACCTTTCGCGGCGCACCGCCGGCACGGCGCGGCGGGGCGAGCTCCTTGTGGCCCTCGATGTAGATGCACCAGTCGGGGCACGACCGGGCACAGAGCATGCACGAGGTGCAGTTGCCCTCGTGCAACGCGATCACGCCGCGCGCCCGGACGGGCGGCGCCTCCTTCTCGTGCGGATACTGCACGGTGGCGGCACCCTCGGTTGCGGTGCGCATGAGGGTGCCGAAGGTGACTCCGAGTCCCTTCAGCATCCCGGGGATTTTCGGCTTTGCCATCAGAACGCCACCTTCAGGATCGCGGTCACCATGATGTTCACGAGCGAGACCGGGATGAGCACCTTCCAGGCGAATGCCTGCAACTGGTCCTCGCGCAGGCGCGGGAACGAGAAGCGCACCCACATCACGAAGAAGACGACCACGATCATCTTTGTGAAGAGGATCAGTGGTCCTGCCAGGTTCATCCAGTTGTCGATGTCATCGATGCCGGTCCAGCCGAACCATGCGAAGGGAACGCCCCAGCCGCCGAGGAAAAGGATGGATGCGATCATCGAGAACACGCCGGCAGTGGCGAACTCGCCGATGAAGAAGATGAGGAAGCGGAAGCCCGAGTACTCGGTCATGTACCCCGACACCAGCTCGGACTCCGCAATCGGCATGTCGAACGGTGTCTGGGTGAGTTCGGCCTGCACTGCGATCATGAACACGAGGAAGCCGACGAACTGGGTGAGCACGTACGGGTTGCCGAGACCGTCCCACCCGAAGATGGAGCCCGCGTTCTGGGCGACCACGATCTGCTGCAGGTTCATGGTGCCCGCCTGGATCACCACGCCGATGACGGCGAGCACCATCGGCAGCTCGTAGGCCACCAGCTGGCCCGCGGCGCGCAGACCACCGAGCAGCGAGTACTTGTTGGCGCTCGACCAACCGGCGATGAGGATGCCGAGCACCGACACCGAGGACACCGCGAGCGCATAGAACACGCCCGCCTCGAAGTCGGTGAACCAGGCATCGGGGCCGAAGGGCACCACGGCCACCAGCAGGAACGTGCTCGACAGCACGATGAGCGGTGCGAGCTTGAACAGGAACCTGTCCGCACGCTCGGGGTGGATGTCTTCCTTCTGCAGCCACTTGCCGACCTCGGCGAAGAGCTGCAGCGAACCGTACGGGCCGGCCTCCATGGGGCCGAGGCGGCTCTGCATGAACGACATCATCTTGAACAGGAACAGGTACACCACCGTGCCCGCCGGCAGCAGCACGGCGACGAGACCACCGACCACGCGCAGCAGTGACTGCGCCCAGTACGGCAGGTCGGCGGCGAGGAGTGCGCCCATCAGCGGTCGATGTCCCCGAGGATGAAGTACAGGGAGGCGAGGATCGTGATGATGTCGGGCACGTACACGCCCTTCAGCACCCACGGCACGATCGAGATGTTGTTGAACGACGCGCTGCGGATCTTCACACGGAACGGTCCCAGCTCGTTGCGCGACACCACGTAGTAACCCATCTCGCCGAGCGGGTTCTCGGTGCTCACCCAGGCCTCGCCCTCGGGCACCTTGATGATCTTCGGCACCTTCACCATCACGGGCCCGGAGGGAATGGTGTCGAGCAACTGGTCGACGATGCGCGTGGACTCGCGCACCTCCTGCAGGCGCACCCAGCAGCGCGCGAAGGAGTCACCGTCGGGATGCGTGATGACCTTCCAGTCGGCCTTGTCCCACGCCATCGGCAGGCTCTGGTCACGGCGGAGGTCCCAGTCGACACCGCTCGCGCGAAGGTTCGCGCCCGACAGGCCGTACTGAAGGGCGACGTCCTTCGGGATCACACCGATGCCGCGCGTGCGCGACTGGAAGATCTCGTTGCCGAACAGCAGGTCCTCGATCTCGTCGCAGAACCGGCGCAGCTTCTTCATCACGTTGCGCGTCTCGTCGATGAACCCGGCCGGCAGGTCGTCCTTGAGGCCGCCGATGCGGTCGAAGTTCGGGTGGAACCTGCCGCCCGTGGCGGACTCGATGAGGTTCAGCACGTACTCGCGGTCGCGGAACGCGAAGAACACCGGCGTCACGGCGCCCAGCTGCACGCCGAGGTCACCGAGGAACAGCGACACGTTCGCGATGCGCGACAGCTCGAACAGGATGGTTCGGATGTGCTGGGCCCGGGGCGTGGCCTCGATGCCCATCAGCTTCTCGGCGGCGAGGATGAACGGCACCTCGTTCGCGAAGCTGCCGAGCCAGTCGATGCGGTTGACAAGTGCCGTCACCTGCGGGAAGGTGCGCACCTCGGTGAGTTTCTCGTACCCGCGGTGCATGTATCCCGCCGACGGCTCGGCCCACACCACCTGCTCGCCGTCGAGACGCGCGATGATGCGCAGCGTGCCGTGCGTGGCAGGGTGCTGCGGCCCGATGTTGAGGGTCATCCCCTCGGTCTCGAGCTCCACGTTGAGGCGCGCATCCGCTGCCTGTGCGGCGATGTATGACAGTTGCTGGCGGTCGCCGAGAGCGGTCATGAGTCCCCACCCTCCCCTTCGGTGTCGTCGCCCGGCAGCGGCTCCACGTCGACGATTCCGGGCCAGGGCTTCACGATGCGGGCGAGCAACGGGAAGTCCTTGCGCAACGGGTGCCCCTCGAAGTCGGCCGGGAGGTACATGTGACGCAGGTCGGGGTGGCCGGCGAAGTGGATGCCGAACATCTCCCACGTCTCGCGCTCGTGCCAGTTCGCACCGGCGAACACGGGCACGATGGTCTCCACGGTCATGGAGTCCTCCGGGACGTCGCACTTCAGGTTGATGCCGAGCGAGGTGTGCGGGGTGACCAGACGCACGAGGACCTGGAAGCGCGACGATCCACCGGCGTACCCCTGACGGACCGTGGTGTCGCGCTCGGGAGCGGGTTCGGTGGGGTCGTCCTCACCGCGGCCGAACGGCGACGGCATCCAGTCGATGGCCGAGAGGAACCCGAAGTAGGTGTAGCCGAGCGAGCGCACCTTCTCGACCGAGTCGCGCCACGCCGCGGTGTCGATGAGCACCCACATGTCGTCGCCGGGCTTCAGGTGGGAGCCCACGGCCGCAGGCCCGAGAGCGGCGAGAACCCTTGCGAGTTCGCTCTCGCGCACCTCGTCGCTCACGTCGGTGGCGGTGTCAGCCTGCGACAACGGGAACACCTCCCCGCTCCGCGGACTCGCCGTCGACGGCCGACATCGGAACCGTTCCCTCGCCGCGCCAACGTGCGCCCATGTCCTCGTTCTTGATGCGCTGCTGCAGCAGCACGACACCCTCGAGGAGTGCCTCGGGCCGCGGGGGGCAGCCGGGCACGTACACGTCGACGGGGATGATCTGGTCGATGCCCTTCGTGACCGAGTAGCTGTCCCAGTAGGGCCCCCCGCAGTTCGCGCAGCTGCCCATGGAGATCACGTACTTCGGCTCGGGCATCTGCTCGTAGAGACGCTTGATGGCCGGGGCCATCTTGTCGGTGACGG
>JBMUAQ010000112.1:0-5146 GCA_049454855.1 Ilumatobacteraceae bacterium | reverse complement strand
AGATCTGGCGCTACAGCCGCATCGCCGAGCTCGACATGTCGCGCTACTCCTCCGGCGCCGTGCGCACGGAGACCCTGAACGCCGACGCGATCCGCGTTGACCGTCCGCTCGCCGGCACCGTGATGCAGACCCCGGTCGACGTGTTCGCCGAGATGAACGCGGCCTCCCCACAGGAGATCGCGCTCGTCATCCCGAAGGGCCGTGCCGTTGAGAACACGGTGGAGATCGTGCACCACCTCGAGACCGACGGCACCGTCGCCTGGCCGCGCCTCGTCATCGACGCCGGCGAGGACTCCGAGGTCACCGTGGTGGAGCGGTTCGTGTCGCCCGACGGCGTGCGCTCGCTGGTGGTGCCGGTGCTCGAGGTGCGCGCGGCCCGTGCAGCACGCGTGAACTACGTGGCCGTGAACCAGCTCGGTTCGTCGGCGTGGATGATCGGCCACCAGCAGTCGGTGGGCATGCGCGCCTCCACCACGCGCCTCTTCCCCGTGGCTCTCGGCGGCGACTACGCGCGCGTGCGCGCAGAGGCCCGCCTGGTGGAGCAGGGCGCGAGCGCGCAGCAGATGGCGCTGTATTTCGCCAGCGGCACCCAGATGCACGACTTCCGCACCCTGCAGCGCCACGAGGCCCCGCGCACCCACAGCGACCTGCTGTTCAAGGGTGCCGTCGGTGGCTCGGCCCGAAGCGTGTACACCGGCCTCATCCACATCGCGAAGAACGCGGCGTACAGCGAGGCGTTCCAGACGAACCGCAACCTCACGCTCGGCGAGGGCGCGTGGGCCGAGAGCGTGCCGAACCTCGAGATCGAGACAAACGAGGTGAAGTGCAGCCACGCGAGCACCGTGGGCTCGATCGACGACGAGCATCGGTTCTACCTGGAGAGCCGCGGCGTGCCGCCCGAGGTGGCCGAGCGGCTCATCGTGTTCGGGTTCTTCAACGACGTCCTCGACCGCATGCCGCGCGGCTTCGACGCCGACCCCCTGCGCGCGGCCGTGGCCGCCAAGCTCGCGGCCGAGGTGGCGTGATGACACTGCGTTTCGAGGAGCTTGAGAACGGGAAGGCCGTGCACGTCGACATCGACGGCACCCCGGTGGCGGTTGTGCGCATCGACGACGAGGTGTTCGCGGTGCACGACCTGTGCAGCCATGCCGACGTGCGCCTCAGCGAGGGGCTCGTGTGGTGCGAGACGAAGCAGATCGAGTGCATCCGTCACGGAAGCGCGTTCAGCCTGGAGACTGGTCACCCCGACACGCTCCCGGCCACGCAGCCCGTGGCCACGTACGCGGTCACCATCAGGGACGGCGAGGTCGTCGTGAACACGGGAGGCGGCAAGTGAGCACGCTGGAGATCAAGGGGCTGCGCGCGGCCGTCGCCGGCAAGGAGATCCTGAAGGGCATCGACCTCGTCGTGGGCAGTGGTGAGGTGCACGCGGTGATGGGTCCGAACGGCGCCGGCAAGAGCACGCTGTCGGCCGTGATCATGGGCAAGCCCGGCTACGAGGTGCTCGGCGGCACCGTCACGCTCGACGGCGAGGACATGCTCGCCCTCCCCACATGGCAGAGGGCCGTGCGCGGCCTGCACCTCGTGATGCAGTACCCCACCGAGGTGCCCGGTGTGCACGTGGATGCGATGCTCGCCGAGGCGCTCGCGGCCCGCGGGCGCGACGCATCGACCCTGGGTGACACCATCCGCACCGAGGCCGGCCGCATCAACTTTGACGCAGACCTCGTGGCCCGCGCCCTGAACGTCGACCTCTCGGGTGGCGAGAAGAAGCGCAATGAGACCCTGCAGCTGGGCGTGCTCGCCCCGCGGTTCGCGGTGCTCGACGAGCTCGACTCCGGTCTCGACATCGACGCCCTGCGCGACTGCGCGCGCCGCGTGGAGGCCGCCACCCACGAGAGCAACCTCGGCGTGCTCGCGATCACCCACTACGTGCGCCTGCTCGAGGAACTGAAGCCCGACACCGTGCACATCCTCGTGGCGGGCCGCATCGTGAAGTCGGGCGGGCCCGAGCTGGCCGACGTGCTCGAGCGCGACGGCTACGCAGCGTTCGCCTGAGCACGGTCACACTCGTACCACGGGTCTAGGGTTCCCCGGGGAAGGGGGGCTCATGCCCGCAGCAGACACACGCGTGTTTCTCGCCAAGCGCGACGCGTTCCCCGGCTGGTGGGTTGTCGCCGGTTGCTTCATGATGCTGTTCTTCGGCTCGGCGCTCGGCTTCTACGGAATGGGCGTGTACCTGAACGCGTTCAGCAAGGAGCAGGGCTGGGACATCTCGTCGCTGTCGGTTGCCACCACCTTCTTCTTCCTTGTGGGCGGGCTGTGGAACGTGGTGGTGGCGCGGATGATCGCCGTGCGCGACGTGCGCACGGTGGCATACGGCGGTGCCGTGCTGGGTGCGGTGGCGCTGTCATCGTTCGGTCTCGTCACCCAGAAGTGGCAGCTCTTCGTGGTGTACGGCGTGTTCTCCGTCGCGTGGTCGTCGAGCGGGCTCACGCTCGCCACCACCGTGGTCACCAGGTGGTTCCACGCCAAGCGTGCCAGCGCCATCGCGGCCGCATCGTCGGGGCTGTCGGTCGGCGGCATCCTGCTCACCCCCGTGGTGAAGACGCTCATCGACAGCCACGGAATCGCCGGCATGGCCCCGTGGCTGGGGCTCATCTGGTTGGTCGGCATGACCGTGCCCACGTGGCTCTTCGTGCGCCCCGAGCCGACGGCGCTCAACTGGATGCCCGACGGCGAACCGAAGCCCGAGGGCATGGTGGTGGAGATGCCGGGCACGCCGATGGCGGTCGCCATTCGCACGCGCTTCTTCTGGATCGTCACGATCGGGTACGTGCTGGTGATGGGTGCACAGGTCGGCGCCATCCAGCAGATCGTGAAGCTCGTGGAGGAGCGCACCAGCGCCGGCACCGCCGCGTTCGCCACCTCGGTGCTGTCGGGCTGCAGCGTGGTCTTCCGTCTTCTCGGGGGCCGCATCATCCCGAAGTTCCCTCTTGCGAAGTTCATGGTGTTCGTGGCGGCCGTGCAGGGCACCGCCATCGTGCTGATCGGCCAGATGCAGAACACCGTGGGCCTGTTCCTCTCCATTGCGCTGTTCGGTGCGATGGTGGGCAACGTGCTGATGATGCAGTCGCTGCTCATCGCACAGCGTTTCGGCGTGAAGGACTATGCCCGCATCTCGGCGCGCTCCGGCCTCATCTCGCTCACCGGCACCGCCGTCGGGCCGATCCTCATCGGCTCCATCCGTGATGCTGCCGGCAACTACACGGTGCCGTACCTGGTGGCCGGCCTCGTGTCACTCGTGGGTGCCACCATCTTCACGATGAGCGGTCCCGCCGAGGCAACCGACGACTGATCCCGGACGTTCGCGCGCTGCGTTCAGAACGTCATGGTGCGGAGGCGACGGATGCGCTCGTCGGTGGCCGGGTGCGTTGAGAACAGCCGAGTCATGTCGGGGCCGCCGCCACGGCGCCTGCCGCCGAACTCCGCGAGCGGGTTGTGGATGTAGGCCTGCGCCTGCGCGGGTGCCACGGCCATCGGCCGGGATGCCGCGAGCACCTCGATCTTCTCGAGGGCCCGAGCGAGCGGTTCGCCGGTGCCGAGCAGCTGCGCGGCGCTGCGGTCGGCCTCGTACTCGCGGCTGCGGCTCACCGCCATCTGGATGAGGCCCGCGGCCATCGGTGCCACCAGCGACACGAGGAGCACCGCCAGGGGGTTCGGGCGGTCCTCGTCGTCGCGTCCGCCCGCGAACATCGCGGCGAACATGGCCATCTGCGCGATCGACGAGATGGCGGTGGCTATCGCCGCCGCGACCGAGCCGATGAGGATGTCACGGTTGCGCACGTGCATCAGCTCGTGGGCCATCACGCCCTCCACCTCGTCGCGAGTGAGCGAGCTCAGCAGCCCGGTGGTCGCACAGACCACGGCGTTGTTCGGGTTGCGGCCGGTGGCGAACGCGTTCGGCTGGTCGGCGGGGGAGAGCGCGACACGCGGCATCGGCAGGTTCGCCCTCGCCGCAAGGTCGCGCACCATCCCATAGAACTCGGGGTGGTCCGCCTCGGTGATCACCTGCGCCTTGGCCGATGCCAGGGCCAGCCTGTCGCTGAACCAGTACGAGCCGCCCACCATCACCAGGGCGAGCACGAGCCCGATCATCACCGAGCCGGAGCTTCCTCCCCCGAGAAGCGAGGCAACCGCAACGATCAAGCCTCCGAGCGCTGCCAGGAGGACGGTGGTCTTGAATGTGTTCCTGAACATTGGGTCTCCTTGGGTCCTGTCGGCGTGCTCAGCCGAAATCGAGGATGTCACCGAGCACGCTCGAGATTTTCTTTTTCTTCGACGGGTACGGGTACTTGCCCTGCCACTTGCGGTCGTCGTCATCGTCGTCGTCCCGGCGGCGGCGCTCGGCCACCTGGGCGTTCGAGCGCTCGATCAACTTGTCGAGTTCACCTCTGTCGAGCCATACACCCCGGCAGTCTGGGCAGTAGTCGATCTCGATTTCCTGTCTGTCGGTCATGACGAGGGCGACGGAACAGTTGGGGCACTTCATGGTTCTCCTTCGGCAGATGGTGTGTCTTGCCGAAGGTCTCTCCCGGGCTCTCGCCCCCGCTCCGCCGGGCCTCTCGGCCGTGATGACGACGGTGCGGTCTCGGGATACTCCCCTTCGTCACGGGAAATTGTAGGGGCTGAAATAGCCTCCAGGGCGCCATGTCAGAGAACCAGCACCCCAATGTGACGCGCGTCGTCGAGGCCGCCCTGGCCGCAGGCCTCGAGATCCGCACCAAGAGGTTTCCCGAGGGCACGAAGACCGCCCAGGACGCCGCGAACGCCATCGGTGTGCCGGTGGGGGCAATCGTGAAGAGCCTCGTGTTCGGCGTGGACGACGAGGTGGTGATGGCGCTGGTGTCGGGCTCCAACCAGCTCGACGAGAAGAAGCTCGCCGCGGCCGCGGGTGGCGCCAAGTGCAGTCGCGTGGATGCCGATGCCGTGCGTGCAGCCACGGGGTTCCCTATCGGCGGCGTTCCGCCCTTCGGTCACAGCACTCAACTACGCGTGTTCGTCGATCCGGACCTGTTGCAGTACGACGAAGTGTGGGCAGCTGCGGGAACGTGGAACGACAACTTCGGTGCGAACCCGAACGACA
>JBMUAQ010000111.1:0-5299 GCA_049454855.1 Ilumatobacteraceae bacterium | reverse complement strand
CGCGGCGGCGCGGTGGCGGGAGTGGCTGCGCTGGTACGCGGGGCACGAGAAGGGTGGCCTCTACCTGCGCGAACCGGGCGGACAGGACATCACCGCGCAGGTGATGGTGGACCAGCTCGCCGCGGTGCGACCGCCCGATGCCGTGCGCACCCAGGCCCAGTTCCTGCAGCTGTGGGGCATCGATGCGCTGGTGGAGGAGGGTCGCGCCCACTGGCGCGAGCACGCGGCCGCCCCCACGCTCGCGGCGGTGCGGATGCGCAGCCGTGTGGCCGAGGCCGAGGCGCTCTGTGACCCCACCGGTCTCGGCGCATTCACGGTTCTCGAGTGGAGGGTGTGAGCCGCGGCGAAGCGGTGCTCAGTCAGGCCGGCTCGTCAGCCAGGCACCGACCAGCACCACAAGCATCCCCGCGACGGCGAGGAGGGTGACCTTCTCGTCACGGAAGGTGACGCCCAGGACCGTGGCGACCACCGGCGTGAAGAACACGCCGATCACCCCGCGCACCGCGCCCGCCCGCACCATCAGCATGCCGTACATCACGTAGGCGAACCCGGTGCCGAGCGCGCCGAGCACCGCGAGAGCGGCCACGGCCGACCAGTCGAACGAGCTGTCGGCAAGTGCCGGCAGCCCGACAGGAAGCGTGAAGAGGAGCGCGAACAGTTCCTGGCGCAGCAGAACCGGGAGCGTCCCGTACTTCACCTGCAGCTCGCGGGACATGATGCTGGTGAACGCGTAGCAGCAGGTGGCAAGCAGCAGGAACAGCACACCGTGCACCGATGCCCCCCTGTCCTCGCCGACAGAACCGAACGAGATCATCGTGATGCCGGCGAAACCCACGACCACGGCGAGCGAGCGCCGCCGCGACGGGGCGGTGCGTGTGAGCACCGCGGCGGCAAGCACCGTGGTGACGGGGATCGAGCCGTTGATCATCCCGGTGACCGACGACGACACCGAGTGCTCGGCGAGGGGATACAGGAAGAACGGAACCGTCATCGCCACGAAACCGAGGCCCGCGATGCGCGGCAGGTCCGCACGGTCCACACCCCTGCGGGCGGCCGGGAAGCAGGCAAGCGCCGCGGCACCGAAGGCCAAGCGCGCCATCGGCACCACACCGGTGGCCACGTGGTCGATGGCGACCGCGATGAAGAGGAATGATGCCCCCCACGTGAGCGCGACGGCCGTGGTCATCGCCCACTCGGCCGGGCCGAACCGGTGGGCCGTGTCGCGGCCGAGGAGGGGAGTACCCATCGCTCCAGTCTTGCCGCCCGCAGGGGTGCGGGAACGGTTCGCATCACTAGTGTCGGGGACGACCACGGGGGTGACGACATGGCAGACGGGCACGACGCAATCGACGATCTTCTCCTCGAGCAGAGGAGGTTCCCGCCATCGGCGGAGTTCAGGAAGAACGCGCTGGTGACGGGGACGCACCTCTACGACGAGGCCAACGAGGACTACCAGGGGTTCTGGGCGCGCCAGGCGGCCGAACTGGTGGAGTGGTCAAAACCGTGGCAGACGATCTGCGAGTGGGAGCTGCCGTTCAGCAAGTGGTTCGTGGGCGGGGAACTGAACGTGTCGTGGAACTGTCTCGACCGGCACGTGCTCGCAGGCCGAGGGGACAAGGTGGCGTTCCACTTCGAGGGTGAGCCCGGCGACACCCGTACCGTCACCTATTCGGAGCTGTTGGACGAGGTGCAGCGATTCTCCAACGCGCTGAAGGGTCTCGGCGTGCAAAAGGGCGACCGCATCAACATCTACATGCCGATGATCCCCGAGGCGGCAGTGGCGATGCTGGCATGTGCACGCATCGGTGCCGCGCACTCCGTGGTGTTCGGCGGCTTCTCGGCACAGGCCCTGTCCGACCGCATCAACGACGCATCGGCGAAGGTGCTGATCACCGCCGACGGCGGCTGGCGCCGCGGCGAGGTGTTCCCCCTGAAGAAGCAGGCCGACGAGGCGCTGCTCACCACCCCCACCATCGAGCACGTGGTGGTGGTGCGCCGCGGCGGCAACGAGGTGGAGATGACCGACGGCCGTGACCACTGGTGGCACGACCTCATGGCGACGGCCGACCCCGTGTGCCCCGCGGAACCGATGGATTCGGAGCAGCTGCTCTTCCTGCTCTACACCTCCGGCACCACCGGCAAGCCCAAGGGCATCATGCACACCACGGGTGGATACCTCACCCACGTCACCTACACGCACAAGTACGTGTTCGACCTCCACCCCGACACCGACGTGTACTGGTGCACCGCCGACGTCGGCTGGATCACCGGCCACAGCTACATCGTGTACGGGCCGCTGTCGAACGGCGCAACCCAGGTGATGTACGAGGGGGTGCCCAACTTCCCGGGCAACGACCGCATGTGGTCGATCATCGAGAAGTACGGCGTCACCATCTTCTACACCGCTCCCACCGCGATCCGCACGTTCATGAAGTGGGGCGTGGGCGAGCCCGCCAAGCACAATCTCTCGTCCCTGCGTCTGCTCGGCAGCGTGGGCGAGCCCATCAACCCCGAGGCATGGATGTGGTACCACGAGAACATCGGCGGCGGCAGGTGCCCCATCGTCGACACCTGGTGGCAGACCGAGACGGGCGGCATCATGATCTCGCCGCTGCCCGGTGCCACCACCACCAAGCCCGGCTCCGCCACGTTCCCCCTGCCCGGCGTGGGTGCTGAGGTTGTGGACGACGCGGGGAAGACCGTGACACGTGGCGGCGGGTACCTCACGCTCACGCATCCGTGGCCGGGGATGCTGCGCGGCATCTGGAAGGACCCCGACCGCTACCGCGACGCCTACTGGAGCCGCTTCGAGGGCCGGTACTTCGCCGGCGACGGCGCGAAGCTCGACGACGACGGCTACCTGTGGTTGCTCGGCCGCGTGGATGACGTGATGAACGTGTCGGGCCACCGCATCTCCACCACCGAGGTGGAGTCTGCACTGGTGTCGCACCCGTCGGTGGCAGAGGCGGCAGTGGTGGGGGCGAACGATGCCACCACCGGCCAGGCGATCATCGCGTACGTCACCCTGGTGGGTGGCCTCGAGGTGGACGAGCAGGAACTGCGCAACCACGTGGCATCGGAGATCGGCGCCATCGCCAAGCCCAAGACCGTCTACTTCACGCCCGAGCTGCCGAAGACACGCAGCGGAAAGATCATGAGGCGGCTTCTCCGCGACGTGGCCGAGGGACGGAACCTGGGTGACACCACCACGCTGGCGGATGCGAGCGTGGTGAACGAGCTTCAGCGCCGAGCCGCCGAGGCCCCCTCGGAGGACTAGAACACTGTCGCGGAGATCAGGGCGACCGACAACGACGTGAGCACGCCAATGATCCACTGGGTCTGCCGGCGCATCTCGGCCGCGACAAAACCGGTCATCTCTGCCCGCATCTCGGCGAACCCGGTGCGCATCTCTGTTCGTACTGCGGCAAACTCTGTCCGCATCTCGGTTCGCAGATCGGCAATCTCCAGCCGGACATCGCTGATGTCGCTCTTCAGCTCTGCCCGCAGGCTGCCGATTGCCGCGTCGAGCTGGTGGACGCGGACTACCTCGTCCCAGTCACGCGGAGTTGCGAGTTCCATGAACGTGTTCGCGTTGTCCACGCCGATCACCTCCTGCATCGTTTGATGCAACTGAAGTCTGTTCGTCTCCGACACCGCCACAGTACCCACCTTGTCCCCGCTGCCCAGCGGCTCCTGCATTGACCTGCGGTCAATGAGTGCGGGCGCGGGTCAGTCGCGGAAGTTCTCGAACTGCAGCGGGATGCCGAGGTCGGCTCCCTTCAGCAACGCGATCGCGGCCTGGAGGTCATCGCGCTTCTTTCCGGTCACCCGAACCTGGTCGCCCTGGGTCTGGCTGGAGACGCCCTTCGGGCCCTTCTCCTTGATGAGCTTGTTGATCTCCTTGGCCTTGTCGGAGGAGATCCCCACCTTCACGGTGACCACCTGCCGCACGGTGTCTCCGCTGGCCTGCTCGAACTTGCCCCACTCGATGCCCTTCAGCGACAGGCCGCGCTTCACCATGCGCTCCTCGATCAGCACGCGCACGGCACGGGCCTTCTCCTCGCTGATGGTGCGGATGGTTATCACCAGGTCATTCTGCTCGATCTCGGAGTTCGTCCCCTTGAAGTCGAAGCGCTGGCTCATCTCGCGCTGGGCCTGGTCCACGGCGTTGCGCAGCTCCTGGCGGTCCACTTCTGACACCACATCGAATGACGGCATGGGGCGAAAGGGTAACGGGCGGATAGCCTCGGAATCCGCACGAAACATAGGGGTCGGTGCCCGAGCGGCCAAAGGGAGCAGACTGTAAATCTGCCGGCACTGCCTACGGAGGTTCGAATCCTCCCCGGCCCACCACGGGAAACCGTGAACTGAACGGCGAACAGCCAGACAGCCCAACCCGTCTTCGACCCTGCCGGAAACTCTTTCCGGCAGGGTCGTGGATCGTTGGGGGCCGGTTGTCAGCTGCGTTCGTGCAGGAGAACCTGCATCAGGCACACGTCCAGCCACGTGTTGAACTTGCGGCCCACCTCGCGTTCGATGCCCACCGTGCGGAACCCGAGCGCCTCGTGCAGGGCCACCGAACCGGTCGACAGGGTGGTGATGCGCGCCATCACGGCATGGAAACCACCGTCGTCGGCAGTGTCGAGCAGGTGGGACAGGATCGCCCGGCCGATGCCGTGGCGGCCCATGTCGCGGCGCACGTACACCGAATCCTCCACCGTCGTGCGGTAGGCGGCGCGCTCCTTGTAGGGCGACAGTGCCCCGAAGCCCACGACCTCCGCGGGCCCGGGGCCCCCGGTCCACTCGGCCACGACCACCGCGAAGGCACCCTCCCGGGCGTTCTGCCAGTCCAGCTGGTCCTGCAGGGTGCGGGGCACGAGGTCGAAAGTACTGGTCTCGTTCTCCACCTCGTGGTTGTAGATGGCCGCGATGGCGGGGGCATCGGCGGGCCCGGCCCGCCGGATCACCACGTTCCCGGCCCTTCCGTTGTCTCGGGCCGTCCCGTCCATGCCCCGAAACTACATTTCGCGGGCCCGGAAGCCGTTGGGGGTTCGGGGAAATCCACCGATAGCCTTTCCCGTCTGGCTCGTTGAGGCCTTGCCTCAGCGCGCACGCCCTCTTAGCTCAGTCGGCAGAGCGTTTCCATGGTAAGGAAAAGGTCGTGGGTTCGATTCCCACAGAGGGCTCAGCCACTCGGCTGGGGACCCCGGTCTCCCGTCGAATGGTGAAGGACCGGTACGCCATGGCGGCGTAGCTCAGTTGGTCAGAGCATCCGGCTCATAATCGGAAGGTCATCGGT
>JBMUAQ010000110.1:0-5391 GCA_049454855.1 Ilumatobacteraceae bacterium | reverse complement strand
CCGCGTGCCTCCCCGATGATGTCGAGTGCCGTCGGACCTGCACCCCACAGCACGCCCGCCGACGACAGCGACACACGTTCGTTGCCGAGCGTGACCTTGGCGAGGCGCCACCCGTCGTTCGGCTCCCCCACCACGTTCGCGTTCGGGATGCGCACGTCGGTGAAGAAGACCTCGTTGAAACTGTCTGCCCCTGCGATGTTTCGGATGGTCCTCACCTCGATCCCGGGTGCGTCCATCGGGCAGATGAAGTACGTGATGCCGCGGTGCTTGGGGGCGGCGGGGTCGGTGCGCGCGATGAGGATGCCGAAGCGGGAGTAGTGGGCGCCGGTCGTCCAGATCTTCTGGCCGTTGACCACCCAGTCGTCGCCGTCGCGTTCGGCACGGGTCGCGAGCGAGGCGAGGTCGCTGCCGGCACCCGGCTCGCTGAACAGCTGGCACCAGACCTCCTCACCCGCCAGTGCGGGCAGCACGTACCTCTGTTTCTGTTCCTCGGTGCCGGCGTGGATGATCGTCGGCGCGGCCCATCCGATGCCGATCTGGTTGGAGGGGCGCTTGATGCCCGCACGCGCGAACTCATCGTCGATCACCAGTTGGTGGAGCGGGTCGGCGCCGAGCCCCCACGGTTCGGGCCAGTGGGGTGCCACCCAGCCGGCCTCGGCGAGCTGGCGCGGAGTGGGGTCGGGATGCGCGGCGATCCACGAGCGCACCGAGGCCCTGCGCGGGTCGTCGTCGCCGGGCAGCAGGTCCTCCATGACGTCACGTTATTGACCCCCGGCTACCGTCTCACAGGATGGAGACCGCACTCACGGACGGGGACGACCTCGCATCGTTCAGGGACCAGGTTTCTGGATGGCTCGCGGCCAACAAGCGTCACGCGCCTCGCGACTACGGCGCGATCTGCCCGCCCGACCTCATCGCCGCCGGCGCCGAATGGCAACGACGCATCCACGGGGCGGGGTTCGCCGGTCTCCACTGGCCCGTCGAGCACGGTGGCCGCGGTCTCAGCCCCGCACACCACGCCGTGTGGGTGGAGGAATGTGCGAGGGCCGCGGTGCCGCCGGTGCTGAACATGGTGGGGCTCGTGCTGGCCGGTGGTGCGGTGATGGCATTCGGCGACGATGAGCAGAAGGCACGGCACCTGCGCGCCACCCTCTCGGCCGAACAGGTGTGGTGCCAGTTGTTCAGCGAACCGGGTGCCGGCAGCGACCTCGCCTCGCTCGCGACCCGTGCCGAACGCGACGGCGACCGCTGGATCGTGAACGGGCAGAAGGTGTGGTGCAGCGGCGGACGCGCGAGCAACTGGGGCATCCTCATGGCGCGCACGAAGCAGGACGGCCCGAAGCACGAGGGCATCTCGTTCTTCCTCTGCCCGATGGACGCCCCGGGCATCGAGGCGCGGCCGCTGCGACAGATGACCGGCGAGGCCGAGTTCGACGAGGTGTTCTTCACCGATGCCGAGATCCCCGCCGACAGCCTGATCGGCCCGCTCCACGGGGGCTGGGGGGTCGCGATGGCGGTGCTCACCAACGAGCGCGGCCACATCGGCGCGAGCATCATCGGCCTCGAGCGGAGGATCGAGTCGATGGCCGAACTCGGTCGAGGTGCCGGCCTCGATGCCGTCGGAAGGCAGCATCTCGCCCGCCAGCTCTCCCGTGGCATCGCGTTCAAGGCGATGGCCCGCACGCAGGGACCGGTCGCGTCCACTGCATCGTCGCTGATGAAGCTGGGCATCACCGAGATGATGTTCGAGGTTGCGATGCTGCGCGGCGACATCGCCGGTGCCGCCGCGATGCTGGACGGCGCGGATGCGTCGGGGATGCTCGCGGCACCGGGCGGCCGTATCGCGGGCGGCTCGAGCCAGGTGCAGCGCAACATCATCGGCGAGCGGCTCCTCGGCCTGCCGAGGGAACCGAAGTGAGACGGGGCCAGGGTTGATCGGCCACATCGCCTGCAACGACGCCACGCTCATCCCCTCCGCCGACGGTCTCACCATCGCCGTGCACGACTTCGGCGGCGAGGGATCCCCGGTGCTGCTGTCACATGCCACCGGTTTCCACGCCCACTGCTTCGAACCGATGGCGGCCGTGCTCTCCCGTTCGCACCGCTGCATGGGTCTCGACCACCGTGGCTACGGGGACTCCACGAACATCGACCCCGTGACGGTCGAGTGGCTGCCCTACGGGGACGATGCACTCGCCGCCGCCCGTCATCTGTCGGCCGCGTGCGACGGTGCGCCGGTGGTGGGAGTCGGCCACTCCATGGGCGGGGCGTCGCTTCTCATGGCGGCGCTGCGCGAGCCACGGCTGTTCCGCGCACTGTTCGTGTTCGAGCCGATCGTCTTCCCGCCGCCCGTCGACGACGGCCCCCGCCCTGCGAGTCCGCTCCCGGCGGGCGCGCGGAAGCGAAGGTCGGGGTTCGCGTCCTTCGACGAGGCGCTCGAGAACTTCACTGCCAAGCCTCCGATGAGCTCGTTCCATCCCGGAGCGCGCGAGGCGTACGTGCGTCACGGTTTCGCACCGTTGCCCGGCGGCGGCGTGACGCTCAAGTGTCTCCCCGAGCACGAGGCCCGCACGTACGAGACCGGTGCGACGTCCGGCATGTTCGAGCGGCTGCCCGATGTCGCCACGCCGACGTGGGTGATGGCCGGGGCGCCGGCGCCGTACCAACCATCGAGCTTCGCGGCGGCCGTGGCAGAGCGTCTGCCGGACGCGAAGTACGTCCAGTGGGACGAGATGGGCCACTTCGGTCCGCTCGAGCACCCGGAGACCATCGCGACCTTCGTGCAGCGCACGGTCGCCGGCCTGCCCCGATGAGCACACCGGGGCACGTCTCCCGTCTCGACGGAGCCGCAGACATTGCACTCGAGCCGCTGCGCAACAACAGGGCGACGGTCGCGGTGTTCGGTGCGGCGAGCAGGGTGGGCGACTTCAGTGTCGTGTGGCATGCACTCGGTCTGCTGCGCGCGGTCGGTTCACTTGAGCGGCTGCGCGAGGCGGTGTTCCTGTCGTGTGCGCTCGGCGTCGAGAGCCTGGTCGTCAACCAGGGTGTGAAGAGGATGTTCCGGCGTGAGCGGCCCACGGTGTCGGGCGATGGTCGCTTCGACGTGCGCACGCCGAGCACGTCCAGTTTCCCGAGCGGCCACGCGTCGTCGGCCACGTTCGCGGTGATCGTGCTGGCTGGCTTCGCGGGCTGGCCGGTGTCGTGGTTGTTCGCGGTGGTCGGCGCCACCGTCGCGCTGAGTCGCGTGGTGGTCCGCATCCACCACATGTCCGACGTGGTCGGCGGCATAGTCGTCGGCGCCCTCCTCGGGGCAGTGGCCCGGGCGGCCGCGGGTGCCGTGCTGGGCTAGCCGCCCTTCGCGACGGCAACCGGCAGGCTCTGGATGCGGGTGACCTTCGTCTTGCCCTTCACCTTCTTGCCCGCGATGTACACCTTCAGCACGTACTTGCCCGCACGCGCCGACTTCGGCACGTCGATGCTGGTTCCGCCTCCGGACGTTGACCGCACCGTCTTCGAGGTGCGGGCGATGAGCTTGCCCGATGTGGTCCTGAGCTCGGTGACCATGGTTCCGGACGTCCTGGCGGCGGTCCGGTAGCGGACTGCCACGTAGCCACCGCTGACCGGCTTGTCTGTCGACCGCCACATTGCCGGCCCGTTCCGTGTCAGCGCAATGGTGGGCGCCGAGTAGCTGACTTCGGCGGTGATCTCCACGCTGATCGCCCCGTCGTCGGCGACGAGGAGCTTCACCGTGCCCGAGATGCCCGACTGGGTCGACGACGAGAGGCTGAAGTCACCCGACACCTTCTTCTCCACCGCCGCCCTGGAAGCGTCGTCGAGTGTGCGGCCGTCAGTGAGGGGGTTTCCCTTCGTGTCCGCCAGGTAGTAACCGGCCTTCTCGAGCATCGACCTTGACAGAACCAGCCGGTAGTAACCCACGTTCAGTGACCCGTCCGCCCTGTAGTGAGGTGCGCACACCTTGATCCTGAACGACCCGGTGGTCGTGTCGAACGTGGGGAAATAATCACTCGCCGACGGGTATGCATCCGACTCGAGAACGGCCCCCTCGTACGGTGCGTACTTCGCGAACAACTTGCGGTCGAAGAGCGTGACCGACCATGCAGACCTGTAGCTCGCCGTGGCCCTGGCAGTCGGGTTGGTGCACACGTCGGTCGGCGGGATCATCACGCTGCGCGCCCCGGGTCGTGCCGAAACGGTGAGAATGTTCTCCCCCGCCGCGTTCTTCGACTGCGTGTACGCACCGCCCGCGCCGATCGACCGCATCGCCACCATGTCGTACGAGCCGATGTTCACCTCGGCCCGGTACTCCACCGTCGCGTCCAGTTCGTTCATGCCGTCCCACAGGTCGAGACCGAACCACGCGCCCACGGTGCGGGCACTCGGCCCCAGCTTGCCGCCGAGTCCGCCCCTGCCGCTGTCGGCCGCCCAGTCGGCGCTCCATGCCGGGGCCATCGGCGCGGCACCGGGGAGCTGCGGGCTCATGTTCGTCCATGCCGTGTCACCGGTGCGCCGCACCGAGAGCGACTTGAGGCAGTAGTTCGACCGCCCGCCCGTGTAGGCCGAGCCGTTGTCGAGCGTGGTGCCCGTGCACACCGGCCAGAAGCCCCACATCGTGGGACCCGAGGGATTCCTCTGCCAGCCCTCCGGCTGCGGGTACGACTGGAAGTCGAACGGCCTGCCGGTGGCCGGATCGAGTTCCCAGGATGCCGGGGGCTCCGCCGACACCCGCGAGGACAGCGAGACAACGGGAGCGAGCATCGCCAGACACATTGCTGCCGCCACGGCACGCCGGCGACCGTGTCGAGTGTTCCCCATGCGCTCCAGACCCTACAGGCGGCGCCATCGGTGCGGGGGGTGACGGAATAACGAGGTGAACCCCCGTGTTCTCCACAGGGCCATGAACTCCTCCGCGACCGCCATCGTTTCCTTCGGGCTCACATTCGACTACCGCTGCCCGTTCGCGCGCCTGGTTCACGACCACGTCGTCACCGGCCTGCGCGACGGTGCCGACTGGGACGTCACGTTCCTGCCGTTCTGTCTCGGGCAGGCACACGTCGAGGAGGGCCAGACCGACATCTGGGAACGCCCCGACGATGACACCGGCCTTCTCGCGCTGCAGGTCGCGGTCGCCCTTCGCGACAGGCAACCCGCGTCGTTCCTCGGGTTCCACCACGGCATATTCGAGCACCGCCACAACGGGGGCGGCACGCTGCGCGACGAGCAGACCCTGCGCCGGTTCGTGGAGAACAACGGCGGTGATCCGGACGAGGCGTTCGCCGACGTCAGGTCGGGACGGCCGCTCTCGGTGATCAAGGACGAGCACACGCGCTTCGTGCAGAGCCACCACGTGTGGGGTACACCCACTTTCGTCAT
>JBMUAQ010000109.1:0-5478 GCA_049454855.1 Ilumatobacteraceae bacterium | reverse complement strand
GGCCGAGACCGTTGCGCCCACGGCCGAGCTCGTCCCCGTCGTACAGACACACCACCCCGTGTACACCCGAGCGGGACGCGAGCGGCACGACGTACTCATGGTGGATCCCCAGGTTCAGGGCCCGTGCCGAATGACCGTCGAACGGGACATCACAGGGGTGCATCTGCGCGGTCACCACCGAACCGGCCGCCACGCAGTTGCTCACGGATTCGCGCGTCAGAGCATCGGGGAACGACTCGAGTGCCATCACAGCTGCGGATGACGCCACGACCGGCCGCAGAGTGCCCGACTCGCTGATTCCCACCGCGGCATGACGGACACCGGTCACCTCGGTGCACATCATCATGACCACGAGGCACCGGTCGTGCTCGGTGGCATCGACGAACGCGTCCGCCACCTCGAGCATCAGCAGTGCCGCGCTCTCCGCCCCCATCTGTCTGTTCGTGTCGATCTCCACCGCCGCCGAACCTACGGCCCGGCATGCCCCGACGGAACGACGGTTCGTACCTGACCGACGCGGTCCCGTCATGCCGCAAGGTCGGTATTCACCTGCCTTGTCCGTGCGGCCGCACCTCCGTACGTTGACCGTCTCCAGTGGTCCGAGCCCCCGACCGCACCAACCAGCCGACTCTCACCGTGTGCCCGTGAGTGAAGCCCAGCGGTCGGAAGTGTGCCGTGTCGAAGAAACCAAACCTCAAGAAACTCATCCCCGTTCTCGTGCTGGCCGCGGTGACCGTGGTCGTGACGGGCCGCATGTTCGCCTCCGCGGGCAGCGGGCCGAATCTCGACCAGTGCGCGAACACCGGCACCACGTGCGACACCACCCACGCATCGCAGTGGCAGAACGGCAACCTCAACCAGGTGAACGCCCAGTACCCGGAGGGCACGTCGGTGCCGTACCGCGCACGTCTCGGTGGTCTCACAGCCGGGGCCACGTACGGCGTCACCATCGAGTGGGACACCACGAAGAGCAGCAAGCACGCCATTGATTACCTCACCTCCGTGGGCCGCACCGAGGCAACGGCCGACCCCTGCGCGGGTCTCACTTGCGTTCCGCCGACGAACACCCTCCCGATCCCCATCGACTCGGCGGTTACCGGCGGCGGGGTCACCCAGGTGGGTGGACAGGTGTTCTCGCTGCACGGGGGCACGTTCGTGACCGCAGGCGCATCGGTCGCGAACACGGGCAACCTGTGCGTGGGTGCCAGCTGCACCGTCGCGGCCAACCCGTCCCCGTACACCCGGGTCGGCGACTACGCCGGCACGAGCTCGGCATCACTGACCGTGTGGTTCACCGCCTCCTCCGATCTCGCGGTGCTGTCGTGGTCGGGCCACGTCGCCAGCCAGGCCGACTGGGGTGCCGGCATGTCGGCGGCCTCGATCGAGGGCTCGCCTTATCACATGAGGCTCCTCGATTTCACGTGCTCGGACAAGTCGAACTGCAGTGCCGGCAACGAGGACCGTGCGATGTCGAGCTCGGTCGTCGCACCGCCGGTGACCACCACCACCACCGCTCCGCCGACCACCACGACCACCGTGCCGGACAGCACTACCACGACTGTGGTCGAGACCACCACCACGACCGTGGTCGAGACCACCACGACCACTCTCCCGCCGACGACAACCACCGTTGTCGAGACGACCACCACCCTCCCCCCGACGACCACAACGCTCCCCCCGACCACCACCACGGTCGCGGGCTCGACGACCACCGTCGCGGGCTCGACAACCACAGTGGCCGCAACGACGACCGTCGCCCCGACAACGACCGTGGCCGGCGTGACCAGCACCGTGGCGCCCACCACGACGGCCCCCGCCACCACCACCACGACCCCGACGGACTTCGGGGTGGTCTTCCCTGCGACCACCACCACAGTTCCCGAGGAACTTGTGTCGACCTTCCCGTCGACGCTCCCGGCAACCGGATTCGGGCTCGGATGGCTGTGGCTCGGTCTCGCGGCACTGATCGCAGCGATGGGAACAGTCATACCTGCGGTGCGCACGCGCGGGCGCTCGGTACAGAAGTTCGCTGACAAGCGCGGCAACTGAGTTCAGACTCCTCGTGCAGTCAACGAACGATCAGCAAGGGAGCATCACATGTCACGAGTAGTTGTGTGCCACGTGTCCGAGGCAGCCGCCGCACAGATGGCGGAGGCACTCACGAAGGCACGGGTCGCAACATCGGCCGAGGTGTCGGTGGGCTTCGGCCGGGCGAACGAGCTGATCAGCCAGTCAGGACGGGTCGATGCGTGCCTCATCGACTCGCTCCTGATGGCCCAGTGCCTGGAGCGCGGCCGGATCCAGCGCGGTCCCCGCGGCAGCGAGTTGCGCAGGATCATGCTTGCCCCGGGAGTGCCGAACTCGCTCCTGGTTCAGGCCGCACAGGCAGGCCTGGACGACGTGGTCGACCTCTCGGGCGACGTCGACTCCCTGCTGAAGGACCTGCGTGACTCGCTCGCGGGCCGCCGGACCCTCGGGACGCACCCCCTGTGGAGGACGGTCACCCCGCCCCGCGACGTGAACACAATCGCATCGCCCTACCGCGACACGATCTACCACGAGATCGTGTCGATGATCGCCGTCGGTCTCACCGACGACGAGATCGCCAAGGGCGTGTACCTGTCGTGCCAGACGGTGCGCAACCGCATCAGCCGGATGCTGGAGCGATCCGGCGCACGCAACCGCACCCATCTGGCCTCGGTGTTCATCCGCGACCAGTACCACGACCTCGACACTGTGCTGCCCTACGAGTCGCACTGGGGCAACAGCATCACCGATCTCGCCGCTGCGGGCTGACCCGGCCGGTGCGTCGCGCGCGCGACTAGGGCGTGGTGGTGGTGGTGGAGCTAGTCGACGAGGTGGTCGTCGAGACTGCCGTCGTGGTTGGCGCGATGGTCGTCGTCGGTGCAACCGTCGTTGTCGTCGTGGAGGCCGTGGGGGGCGTCGGCGGCGGGATCACGAATCCGTTCGCCCACCCCCAGCGGATGTCCATCGGTGCCCCGACGCGGAACCCCACAGTGGTGGGCTGGGCGTCGAGAGCCCGTCGCAGCTGGCCCCAGCCGTCCCACGCCGAGATTCCCGTGGTGGGACAGCCTCCCTTCACCTGGGTGCATGCGGCGGTCTGCACGGTGATGGCCGCGAGGCGCAGCGGCATCTTCATTGCGTTCGCGCGCGCCGCGAGCACGGCCCACTGGCGTGCCTGCGACCCCGACTTCGTGTGGATCTGCGGCATCGCCAGCACGTTCGGGCCCGCATGCGACGACACCCACAGCACGTCGTCAATTGTCCAGCCGTTGTTGCAGGTGAGATCGCTCCCGAATGTCTGGGGGCACCCGTCGGCCGAGCCGAAGTTCCACAGGCGGGCTGCAGTGGCATCCACGTACCCGTCCACCCATGCACGTGCCTGGCCCGGTGGCCCCCACCCGGGCTCGAGGTCGACCGCACCGGCGATCACCACGCGCGGGTCGGACTCAGCTCGTGCGGCAGCCACCAGTGCTGCCCAGTCCTTGCCGCCCAGGTAGCCGTTGAATGCCGTGACCCCGCCCGAGTTGCTGGTGCCGAGCGCCACCTCCCACGGTCCGGGGCCGCACTCGGCGAGCCCCGCCGCCCAGGCCGAGGTGGTGGCCACGATCTCGGACTTCGTGATGGTGAGCCCGAAACCATTGGAACCGCCGCTGACCTGTTTGCCGAACGAGAGGATGACCACCCCCTGACGCACCTTGCGCGCCTGGTCACACGCCGCTGCCCGGATCACCGGCACCGCGGTGTCGATGGGCTTCACGTCGCGGCCGCGCACGTAGCTGCCGATGGCCACGGTCCACTCGGGGCTCGAGCGCGCCGGCACCGCCGCCGGGTACCACGGTGCCTCGCTGGCGGTCGCGGCAGCGGCCGCCTCGTTGTGCAGGATTGCCGGCGATCGGGTGCAGCCCTTTGCGCACCGGGACCGCGTCGGCGAGAACGCATCCACGTTCACCGCCGTGCCGCGGGAGGCGCGGTTGCGGGTGGAGAGTGCAACCACCCGCACCTCGTTCGACGACCTCGACGACACGAATGCCACCGACCTGCGCACGGTGCGCGGTGCGTACTGGTCGACAGTGCGCACGCGGCGTCCGTTCACGAACACCGCCACCCGGCCGTTGCGGGGGCCGGCCACGAACCACATGGCGAAACGCTTCCCCTTCACAGCGAACCGCGCGGAGGCACCCGTGATGGTTGTGCGGTGCAGCGAGCCCCCGTGCGCGGTGCGGGACGCAACGGTCTTCCATGCCGACCTCACCTCGACGGCGGCGGACACCGGCCGCACAGAGAGAAGGCTTCCGGCCAGCACCACGGCCACGGAGAGAACCCTCGCAGTTCTGCTTGCCATGCCGACACCGTATCGGCGGGCCGCACCGGGCGGGCGTCGGGCCAGTTTCCTGAACGTCAGCCGAATGCCCGCACGGCCCTCGTACGGATTGCCTTCTTCCCGGTGGGTGAGTTCGGCACCGTCCACTTCTCACGGTCGAACTGCTGGCCGTCCTTCATGTTCACCGTCCACGCGGTGTCGTAGTTGTACTCGCTGCTCGACCAGTAGAAGCTCCGCCGGATCGTGTTGATGGTGGGAACCGCGGAGAACAGGTTTCGGTGTGCCTCGGCGAGCTCGTCTTCGGAGGGGAGGAACCAGTCGGTCTTCCCGCCGTGCTCCATCGACCACACGGCCCACGCCGCGTAGTTGCCCGGCCCGTAGTTGCGCACGATGCGCTTGGTGTTCGTGTACCCCATGCCGATCTGCTTTGACTGCACCCGCTTGTGCCGCGCCAGCCCCGCGCTGTCGTCACGGTAGAGGGGCTTCGAGCGGTCCTTCACGCTGAGCTTCTTCCAGGGGACCCCCACGAACTCGGTGTCCACCGGTGCCATCTCGAGCCAGCGGCCCCACGGCATGTGCGTACCCGCGTCGTAGAACACCACCCCGCCACCGGGACCGATGTCCCCCACCGCGCACGGGCCGTCGTCATCGCACGTGTTGCCGGTGAGCGCCGGTGACGACACCGCCGGCTCGCTGCCCGAGCGCGGGCCGATGGAACGCACCGCGACGAGACGGAACTGCAGCGACGGGAAGCCCGAGCCACTGTGGCGCGGCATCCGACGGAGATTCTTGTTCGACTTCACGTTGCCGAGACCGTTCTCGTCGGTGAACTGGGTGCCGTCCTGGAACAGCTGGTACCAGGCGTAGTTCGGTCCGTTCTCCGATGACGACCAGTACGGCGCCTTCTCCATCCGCGGTCTGCCCCGCAGGGCGAAGAAGTCATACAGCTCCGACAGTTCGTCCTTCGACGGGAGGTACCAGTCGTCCTTGCCCCCGAGAACACGGGAGGCGACGTGCGCCGCTGCGTACTTTCCCTCGCCCGACCGGGCAACGATCAGTTCTGTGTTGGCCGCGCCGTGGCCGATGCCCTTGTGGTCGATGATCCTCCGCGCTGCGTCAGAACCGGTGAAGAG
>JBMUAQ010000108.1:0-5801 GCA_049454855.1 Ilumatobacteraceae bacterium | reverse complement strand
GCCCACCAGCGCACGCACGGCACCGGTGGAGGTGTCGACCGACACGAGCGATGCCTGGATGCCGGTGCGGTTCTCGGGGAGGCGCTCCTTCACCGCCTTGACCGCCTTCGCCTGCGCCGAGGCATCGATGGTGGTGGTGATGGTGAGACCGCCGCGGTAGAGCGCGTTGAACCGCTCGGCATAGGTGGCCCCGAGCACCGTGCTCTTGTTCAGGAGGTAGTCACGCACCATCTCGCTGATGTAGGTGCGCGAGGTGCCGCGTGCCGTGGTGGTGCCGACGGTCTCCGGGATCTCGAACTCCTCCAGTGTGCGCTCGGCCTCGTCGCGCTGCATCAGCCCGGTCTGCACGAGACGGTCGAGAACCTGGCGGAACCGACGCCGCGACTGCTCCGGCCTGCGCACGGGGTCGTACGTGGACGGCGCACGCACGAGGCCGGCCAGGAACCCGGCCTGGGCCAGCGTGAGGTCGGCAACCTGGGAACCGAAGTACACCTCGGCGGCGGCCTGGATGCCGTAGGCGTTGTTGCCGAAGTACACGGTGTTCAGGTAACGCTCGACGATCCGCGCCTTCGGCACCTGCTTCTCCAGCATCACCGCGTAGCGCGCCTGGAGGATCTTGTAGCGACCGTCGCGCGGCAGGCCCGCGAGGTACTCGTTCTTCACCACCTGCTGGGTGATGGTGGAGGCTCCCTGGCGGCCGCTCTCGTAGCGGAAGTTCGCGAGTGCGGCGCGCACGAGCGACCTCAGGTTCACGCCCTTGTGGTTCTCGAACCCGGAGTCCTCCACGGCGAGCAGGGCGGCCACCACGCGGTCGGGCACGTTCCCGATCTCCACGGGCTGGCTGTTCTCGAACTCGAACACCCCGATCTGCTGGCCGCTGACATCCACGATGCGGGTGCGGGTGGCGAGGCCGCTGAAGGCAGGGAGGTCGACGGGGGCCTGGTCATGCGCGTTCAGCACCGCCCATGCGTGCGGGGCCACGCCCACGATGGCCGCCGACACGAAGAGCGACCCCGCGACGACGGTGATGCCCGCGCGCAGGAGCCACGATGCACGCTTGTTCACCTCGTTCACGGTACTTGTGGAGGTGCGGCACGGGCCGTCACCGCGACAGCCACAGCGGTACCCTCGCCTGATGAGCGCATTCCCCGTCCGTCCGTTCCGCTTCGGTGTGCAGGTTGACTCCGCCCCCGACGCCCACTCGTGGGCCGAGCTCGCGCGACGTGCGGAGGCCAACGGGTTCGACGTGCTCACGATGCCCGACCACTTCACACCCCAGCTCGCACCGATGCCCGCGCTGATGGCGGCGGCGGATGCCACCACCACACTGCGGGTGGGTGCCCTCGTGTTCGACAACGACTACAAGCACCCACTGGTGCTCGCGAAGGAACTGGCCACGATGGACGTGCTCTCGGGCGGCCGCGTGGAGATCGGCCTGGGCGCAGGGTGGATGATCAGCGACTACGAGCAGTCCGGAATCCCGTATGACTCCCCCAAGGTTCGCATCGACAGGTTCGTCGAGGGCCTCGCGGTCATCAAGGGCTGCATGTCGGGCGAGCAGTTCTCCTTCAGGGGTGACCACTACGTCATCAGCGACCATGTGGCACACCCCAGGCCCGTGCAGCAGCCGTGCCCGCCGGTCCTCATCGGGGGCGGCGGCAAGAGGGTGCTCAGCATCGCGGCACGCGAGGCCGACATCATCGGCATCAACGGCACGATGACCGCCGGCGTGGTCGGAGTGGAGGCAGTCTCGTCGATGACGTCTGCCGCAGTCGACGAGAAGGTGGCCATCGTCGCCGCCGCCGGGGCGCACCGCCTCGACCGGATCGAGCTGAACATCCGCAACTTCTTCGTGAAGGTCACCGACGACCGGAAGGGCTTCGTGGACGGCGTGGCCGGGATGTTCAAGATCCCCGGCGAGCTGATCGACGACTCCCCCTTCGGTCTCATCGGCAGCGTCGCGGCCATCCAGGAGCAGATCCTCGCGGCACGTGAACGGTGGGGCTTCAGCTACTTCATCGTCGGCGCCCAGAACATCGAGGAGATGGCCCCGGTGGTGGCTGCCCTGCGGGGCAAGTGACGGCCCGTTCGTCCCGGTCCCGCGCCGCTTTCCGGCAGGACACCCGCCAGCCCTAGTGTGAGCGCCCATGAGCGACCTCACATCCCTGAACGTGGAGTTCCTGTTCCACATGCACGCCACACTCGATGCACCCGTGGTGGTGCCCGGCGGCCCGCAGGGCACCCGGGTGATCGTGGGCATCAACGGAGGCACCGTGACCGGCCCGAAGGTGAACGGCACCGTCGCCCATCTCGGCGCCGACTGGCTCACCATGCGCGCCGACGGCTCAGCACGCCTCGACGTGCGCGCACTGATCCACAACTCCGACGGTGCAGCGATCCACGTGTTCTACAAGGGCATCATGGCCCCGGGCGAGAACGGCCCGCGCATCACCACCGCACCGCTGTTCGAGACCGGCGACGAGCGGTACGCGTGGCTCAACAGCGTGCAGGCAGTCGCCGTCGGCGCGCCCGGGCAGGGCTCGGTTGACTACGACGTCTACAGGATCCTCTAGGAGAACAGGCACCATGGCAACAGACGAACTCTCCCGCGTCGAGAAGGCACTCGATGCCCTCCTCGCCGAACACGACCCGAAGACCACCGACAACATCGCGTTCCGCGGTGCGCGCTTCGACCACGGACTCGCGTGGGTGCACTTCCCCGAGGGCCACGGTGGCCTCGGCGTGCGTCCCGAACTGAACCGCGTGGTGGAGGAGCGCCTCCGCAAGGCCGGCGCCGTCCCGCAGGACCCCGCCACCTTCTTCATCGCCCTCGCGGGTCCCACGATCGTCACGCACGGCAGCGACGAGGTGAAGAAACGGTTCCTGCGCCCGATGTTCACCGGCGAGGAGCGCTGGTGCCAGCTGTTCAGCGAGCCGGGTGCGGGCTCGGACTTCGCCGGTCTCGGCACCCGTGCGGTGCGCGACGGCGACGAGTGGGTGGTGAACGGCCAGAAGGTGTGGACCACCGGAGCCCACTACTCGCAGTTCGGCATCCTGATTGCGCGCACCGACCCGGACGCACCGAAGCACAAGGGCAGGACCTACTTGGCGCTCGACATGCGCGCACCCGGTGTGGAGGGGCGTCCGCTGCGCCAGATGACGGGCGAGGCCGAGTTCAACGAGGTCTACATGACCGACGCCCGGGTGCCCGATGCCCACCGCATCGGTGAGGTCGGCGAGGGCTGGCGAGCGGCTCTCACCACTCTCATGAACGAGCGGTCCGCCATCGGCGGCGGGGGCGGCGGCAACGCCAAGCGCCGCGGCCCGATCGACGATGCCATCCGCCTGTGGAACGACATCCCGGCCGGCCAGCGCAGCGCCGCCCACAAGGACACCCTCATGCAGTTGTTCTGCAAGAGCGAGGCATTGCGCCTCACCAACATGCGCGGGGCGCAGGCGGCGAAGGCCGGCAACCCCGGCCCCGAGGGCTCGATTGCCAAGCTGATGCTGGCCGAGTTCAACAAGAAGGTCACCGAGTTCTCGGTGGAGCTGATGGGCGCCGAGGGAATGATCGGCTACGACTTCACCTTCCGCCGTCCGGAGTCACTGTCGGTCGATGGCGGTGACGGCGGTGTGCGCCACTCGTTCCTGCGCGTGCGTGCCAACTCGATCGAGGGCGGCACCAGCGAGATCATGCGCAACATCCTGGGAGAGCAGGTGCTCGGCCTGCCTGGCGAGCCGCGCCTCGACAAGGACCTCCCGTGGAGCAAGGTGCCGCGCAGCTAGCGCGGTACCGGGGGCACAGTGCCGCGCAGCTAGCGCGGTACCGGGGGCACAGTGCCGCGAAGCCAGCGCGGTTGACTTGGATCCGGGTCGGAACGGCCTGAGGGGGGCCGCCGCCGAAGCAGCAGCCCCCCTCAGGGTCGGGAGTGTGACTGGGCGTCGCTCAGGCGGCGCGGAGGGTGGTGAGCCCGCGGCTGATGAACGACACGATGGCGTCCTTCACGGGGACCATGCCGTACACGATGCAGCCGTCGACGCAGATGGTCATCCAGGTGGAGCGGAAGTCGCCCGTCCATGCGGTGACGAAGGAGACGTCGAGCGCCCAGACGAGCGCGATGCTGACCGCGAGTGCGGTGTGGGCCCCGAGGACGGGGATGGACCGGAGGACCTTGTCCAGCTTGAGCGTGTGGGTCAGCGTGTTGAACACGGGCATGACCGCACCGAGCAGGACGGCCATCAGGATGAGTGAGCCGAGTGTGTACATGGGACTTACCTCTTTCGAGTAGTTCCCCGCCCACCAGCGAATGTAACCACCGTCACATGGGGGGTGGTGGATTTCCACAGGGTTTTTCCACAGCCCTGCCGTCGCCCCCAAAACCCTTGTCCCACAAGGAAATACCGTCTTTTCGGGGCCGAACCCTGAGCTTCCGCCTCCTCCCTATGGTGCCCCGATGGGCTCCGTGGCTGCTGTTCGCCTCATCGGTCTCACCAAGTTCTACGGCCGGCGCCTCGGGGTGCAGGACGTGTCGTTCGAGGTGAACCCGGGCGAGGTGGTGGGCTTCCTCGGCCCGAACGGATCGGGCAAGACCACCGTGCTGCGGATGCTCGTGGGACTGTTGCGGCCCACCCCGGGCCGGGCGGAGGTGTTCGGCTCCGATGTGTCGCAATCCGGACCGGACATCAGGGAGCGCGTCGGATACCTGCCCGGCACGCTCTCGCTCTACCAGCGCATGACCGCGGGTGCGTACCTGGATTTCATGGCGGCGATGCGCAGGAGGGACTGCTCTGCCCGTGCCACCGAGCTGTGCGAACGGTTCGGTGTCAACACCGGTGCGCACATCGGTGAGATGTCGAAGGGCAACCGACAGAAGGTCGGCGTGGTGCAGGCGTTCATGCACGATCCCGACCTGCTCGTCATGGACGAACCGACATCCGGCCTCGACCCGGTGGTGCCGTTGCCACGGTCTTGGTCCTGGTGGGCCTGTCGTTCGTGGCCTTCGTGCGCCGCGACATCCGCATCTGAGAATCCAGCCGAAGCACAGCTGAATCTCTGTACAGTCATGGGCGTGGGGGAACGGAAATCTGTCGCTACCAAGGTGATGGCCGGGGTCATCTGCACCATGGTCTTCGCCTCCGCCCAGCTTCCTCTCGGAAACCGGCCGGCACATGCATCTGACTCGAACGCCGTGCTCATCGCCTACAACCCGACGACAATCAGCCAGCAAGTGAACGTCTCGAACATCGCGGACACGACACAGTTCTCCGTCACCGCGAACGTGGCGAAGAACAACTGGCAGAACGACTACGCGTACCTCGAGGTGCGGTTCAAGAACTCCGGCGGGACGGTGCTCGTCACCAAGCGCAGCCCGGGCGCCGGGTGGACGACCCTCACGTCGGCCACTCCGGTCAACCTGACCGTGTCGCTGCAGTCGACAGACGCGTCCTGGAGCGCGAGCATCGCCGCAGTCGAGGTGATCGTGGGGGGCGACGACGGTGAGTACTGGGCGGGCAACTACGGAACCATCATCGACTACGTGACCCTTGAGCAGACGACGAGCGCGGGTACCACCCAACTTCTCTCGAACCCCGAGTTCGCGAGCGGGAGCGCCTCATGGTCCTCGAGCGCCGGTTGGCAGGCATGCTCCGGAGGTGCAGGGGCTGCTGCATGCGTGTACTCCGCGTACTCGCCCCCCACCACGACGTCCACCACGACCACGTCCACGACAACAACGTCGACCACCACAACCAGCACCACCACGACGCCCGACGCGAGCGGGTCGAGCGTGCCGGCGTGGCCG
>JBMUAQ010000107.1:0-5911 GCA_049454855.1 Ilumatobacteraceae bacterium | reverse complement strand
CCGAGGCTCTCCGCATCGCTGCGGTCGAGCACCGGGAAACGCAGGGCCTCGTCCAGCCATTTATCGGGCTGCGACGCATACTCGGGATACACGGTGAGGCGCGGCGCCAGCGCGAAACCGCGGTCCTCGGTGACACGGCGCAGGATGTCGAGTGCCGGCCACGGCCTCTCGGGGTTCACGTGGTCGGCGGTGACAGGGGAGACCCCGCCCCAGTCGTCGATTCCCGCGTCGAGGAGGATGCCGAAGTCGTCGCTCAGGTTCGGTGGCGCCTGCAGGTGCACCCCGGCGGGCAGAAGCAGGCGGGCTGCGGCAATCGACCACAGGTACTCGTCCTCCGGGCACGGCTTCGCGCGGTGCATCGCCGTGCCGGCCTTCGGGAGGAAGTTCTGCACGATCACCTCCTGCAGGTGGCCCCACCTCGCGCGCGCCGCCGCCAGCATTCCGAGCGCATCGATGCGGTCCGCGCGGGTCTCGCCGATGCCGACAAGGATCCCCGAGGTGAACGGGATCCGCAGCTCGCCGGCCATGCACAGTGTGTCGATGCGCCGCTGTGGCTCCTTGTCGGGTGCCCCGCGGTGGCACTCGAGGTCGTCGCGGAGTGTCTCGAGCATCATCCCCTGCGACGGCGACACGCGGCGCAACATTGACAGTTCGTCGGAATACAGTGCACCGGCATTCGCGTGGGGGAGCAGCCCGGTCTCCCGCAGCACCAGCCCCGCCATGTCGTGCAGGTAGTGCACCGTGGAGTCGTAGCCGTGCGCGCGCAGCCAGTCGGCGGCAACCTCGTAGCGCAGCTCGGGCCGTTCGCCGAGCGTGAACAGCGCCTCGTGGCAGCCGTTGCGCGCTCCGTTGCGTGCGATCGCGAGCACGTCGTCGGCGGTGAGGTACGGCTTCTCCAGGCGTGCCGGCGGCTGGGCGAACGTGCAGTACCCGCACTTGTCGCGGCACAGCATCGTGAGCGGGATGAACACCTTCGGTGAGTAAGTGATGCGCGTGCCGTGCGCGCGGTCGCGCACCTCGCGGGCGCGGGCGAGGATGTCGCCGAGCTCAGCGGTCAGCAGGAACTCCCGCAGGCCCGGGTCGACGGAGTGGTGGTCATTCAGCTCTTCTGGCGCGTACTGGCGTGACAAGACGGCACCTCTCTGGTGTGCGGGACGGTTCGGTTGTGCCAGTGCCGGCCGGACGAGGGGGAAGAGCTAGAGAACCCCCGCGCCTGTGTCAGCCGCGCTGCGCCACTGTATCCGCGCCGCTACCGGCTGTCACTATCCGAGAGCGCCCGGAACATGGCGGTCACGTTCTCGGCACCCATCGGGACGCGGTGGCCGGTGCGGCTGATGAAGCTCAACTGCACGCCGGTTGCGGCATCGTGCACGGCGAACACCTGCTCGTGCCCGTCGGCATCCACCACCACGTCAGTGAGGCGCGGCACGCCGGCCGCGTCCAGCGCATCCCTGGTGAAGGCCGCGTTCAGCACCTCGATCGCGATGTGCTGCACACCGCTGCCGTGGCGGGCCAGCTGCTCGCGCACCGCTGCGCTGTGGCCCGGCCCGACGAGCACCACCTGCGCACCGCCGGCCTCGGCCGAGCGCACCGCGGGGTCGGGTGTCGTCTCCACGCGGAACCCGAGACCGGTGAACGATGCGGTGGCGGCCTCCAGGTCGTCCACCGCCACCACCACGTGGTCGATGCGGCACGCCACGGTGTCGAGCGCGGACCGCGCGTCGCCGCCGGCCTGCTTCGCCGGTGCTGCGTCGGGCCGCGCGCCGGCCACCTCGATGCGGTGCGTCTCGGCGAGCAACGTGCGGAAGATCTGCTCGGCGAAGTCGGCATCCACCCCGCGGTCGATGGCCCACTGGCGCCGGGTGGCGAGCACCTCGCGCACGCGCACCGGCTGGATCACGTCGGACCCCGTCTGCGACTTGATCTCGGCGACGTCGCCGCACACCTGCAGGCGGCGCGCGAGGAGCTCCACGATCGCGGTGTCGATCGAGTCGATCTCGCGGCGAAGGTCATCGAGCGATGCCACCGTCAGTCCCTCGACATCAGTCGCTCGACGTGCTTCGCGAGCACGTCCATCTCGATGTTCACGCGGTCCCCGGCCTTCCTCGACCCGAGCGTGGTGACCTCCATGGTGTGGGGGATCACGGCAACCTCGAACGTGTCGTCGGTGAGGTTGAAGCACGTCAGGCTGATGCCGTCGACGGTGACCGATCCCTTCTCCACCAGGTAACGCATGAGGTCGCGGGGGAGGCGCACCACCAATCCGGGCGCCGGTACAACCACCTCACCGACGGCATCCACGTGCCCGAGCACGAGATGTCCGCCCAGCCGTTCGCCGAGCGCCATGGGCCTCTCCAGGTTCACGGGGTCACCGGCCGACAGGGAGCCGAGGTTCGTGCGCGAGAATGTCTCGTCGCTCACGTCGGTCTCCCACCAGTCGTACCCGGAGGCCACGAGAGTGAGGCAGCAGCCGTTGACGGCGATGGACGCCCCCAGGTCGGAGCCCTCGAGCACGGCGCGGGCCCCGATGCGCAGACGGGCACCGTTCCTGGCCTCGACGCGGCCCAGTTCCTCCACGATTCCCGTGAACATGGCCCCGAGACTAACGAGGACGGGCTCCGGGGCACCGAGGGGGTTGGAACACCCCCACCCTGCACATAGCCTCAAAGAGTCCGTGTGGGCCCCGGCGCACTCGAGATGCCACCCGGCCAACCCCCGGGGGCGTGACCCTTTCGGAAAGAAGGATCCCATGTCCAAGAAGGACACCGTCGCCGAATTCGGCAAGCATGGAACCGACACCGGTTCTCCCGACGTGCAGATTGCGCTCGTCACCGAGCGCATCAACCACCTCACGGAGCACCTGAAGACGCACCCGAAGGACCACCACAGTCGTCGTGGCCTCCTGATGCTGGTCGGTCGCCGCCGCCGCATGCTCGACTACGTCCGCGACCGGGACATTGCCCGGTACCGCGAGCTCGTGGCCAAGCTCGGTCTGCGCCGATAAGCGCGTTTCCCCGGCCGCGGTCGGGGATAATCAGAAGTGGTGACCCCGGCTCCCGCCGGGACGCACCCGAAAAGGCACCCGCAGGTTCACAGAAGCTGTCGGTTGTCAGTGGAGGGCCCCGTGCCGCAGGGGGCGGGTCTCTCCACTGGGAACCGACATAACGATCCGGCGGATGCATCCAACACACGGGCCGGCAGGGTGCCGGGCCGTTCACACAAAGGAAGTATCCACATGGCTGACGCCATCCGCGTGTCGGGCCCCGTTTCGGGCACCGACAAGACCCTCACATTCGAGACCGGCAAGCTCGCCACCCAGTCCATGGGTGCCGTGGTCGCCACGATCGGCGGCACGACCGTGTTCGCCACCGCCAACGCCGCCCGCTCCGTGCGCGACGGCATCGACTTCTTCCCGCTCACCGTCGACGTCGAGGAGCGTGCGTACGCGGCCGGCAAGATCCCCGGCGCGTTCTTCCGCCGTGAGGGCCGCCCGAGCGAGCAGGCGATCCTCACCTGCCGTCTGACCGACCGCCCGCTGCGCCCCGCGTTCCCCGACGGGTACCGCAACGAGACGCAGGTCGTGCTCACGATCATGGGCGTCGACATGCAGAACCCGCACGACGTGATCTCCATCAACGCCGCATCGGCTGCGTTCATGGTGTCGGGCATCCCGTTCGAGGGTCCCATCGGCGCGGTGCGCCTGGCCTACTCGCAGGACGGCAAGTGGATCGCGCACCCCACCTACCAGGAGGGCGAGGACGGCACCTTCGAGATCGTGGTCGCAGGTCGCGAGCTCGACAACGGTGACGTCGCCATCATGATGGTGGAGGCCGGCGGCTCCGAGAAGTCGTTCGACTACTACGCGAACGGCGCGCCCAAGGTGAACGAGTCCGTGATCGCCGACGGTCTCGAGGCCTCGAAGACCTGGATCAAGGAGTCCATCGCGCTGCAGCGCAGGCTCGTCGCCTCGGTGATCGCCACCAACGGCCCGATCGCCCCGCTCGAGTACACACCCGTCCTCGACTACACGCCCGAGGTGTTCGCCGCCGTCGAGCGCGTCGCGACGCCGAAGCTGTCTCACGCAGTCACCATCGCGCTGAAGGCCGACCGCAACGCGGCGACCGACGCAGCCGCCGACGAGACCGTGCGCGAGCTGTGCGGCGAGGGCGGCCAGTTCCAGGGCCAGGAGAAGGCCGTGAAGGAGGCCGTTCGCAGCCTCACGAAGAAGCTGGTGCGCAAGCGCGTCGTGGAGGACGGCGTGCGCATCGACGGTCGCGGTCCGAAGGACCTCCGCCCCGTCTCGTCCGAGGTCGGCATCCTGCCCACCGCCCACGGCACGGGCCTGTTCCAGCGCGGCGAGACCCAGGTGCTGAACGTGTGCACCCTGGCCATGCCCCGCATGAACCAGATGCTCGACACGCTCGGCCCCGACAGCGAGAAGCGCTACATCCACCACTACAACATGGCCCCATGGGCGAACGGTGAGACCGGCCGCGTGGGTTCGCCCAAGCGCCGCGAGATCGGCCACGGCGCGCTCGCCGAGCGCGCGCTCCTGCCGGTGGTGCCGAGCCAGGAGGAGTTCGCCTACGCGATCCGTCTGGTCTCCGAGGTGATGTCGTCGAACGGCTCCACCTCGATGGCGTCGGTGTGCTCGAGCAGCCTCTCGCTGATGGACGCGGGCGTGCCGATCAAGGCACCGGTCGCGGGCATCGCCATGGGCCTCATCTACGCCGAGGGCAAGTACCTCACGCTCACCGACATCCTCGGAGCCGAAGACGCCTTCGGTGACATGGACTTCAAGGTGGCCGGCACGTCCGATGCGGTGACCGCGCTCCAGCTCGACACCAAGATCGACGGCATCCCCGCCGACGTGCTCGGTGCGGCGCTGCAGCAGGCCCGCGAGGCGCGCATGGCGATCCTCGACAACATGAACACCGCGCTGTCCGCCCCGCGTCCCGAGGTGGCCGCAACCGCGCCGAAGATCGTGTCATTCACCATCCCGCTCGACAAGGTCGGTGAGGTCATCGGGCCCAAGGGCAAGGTCATCAACACCATCCAGCAGGAGACCGGTGCCGACATCGCGGTCAGCGACGACGGCGCGGTGGGCATCGTCACCATCGGTTCGCCCGACAACGCGAAGGTGGAGGAGGCGCGCTCGCGCATTCTCGCCATCGTCGACCCGCCGACGGCGGAGCTCGGCGCCGTGTACAACGGTCGCGTCGTCAGCATCACCAAGTTCGGTGCGTTCGTGAACATCCTCCCGGGCCGTGACGGTCTGGTGCACATCAGCAAGCTCGGCAAGGGCAAGCGTGTGAACAACGTGGAGGACGTGCTGGAGCTCGGCCAGGAGATCGAGGTCCGCGTCGATGACATCGACGACAAGGGCAAGGTCAGCCTCACCCCGGTGGGCGAGGGCTACGACAACGTCGACTTCTCCCAGTCGGGTGAGGGCGGCGAGCGCCGCGAGCGCAGCGACCGTGGTGGACGTGACCGCGACCGTGGCCCGCGCGACCGTGACCGTGACCGTGGTGGACGTGACCGCGACCGTGGCCCGCGCGACCGTGACGACCGTGGCGAGCGTCGTGAGCGCGGTGAGCGCGGTGAGCGCGGATCGTCCGACGGCATCGTCGAGGTCTCGTTCGAGGACGATTTCGACAACGAGATCGCCGGCGAGTTCGGCGACCTCGGCCCCGGCGGCCGTGCCGGTGGTGACGACCGCGGTGACCGCGGTGGTCGCGACCGCGACCGCAACCGCCGCCGTCGCTGAACGAACCACCGACTACGGTGACGCCATGATCCGCGTGGGAGTGGTGGGTGCAGCAGGCCGCATGGGTGCGACCGTCTGCGACGCCGTGGCCGCAGCCGATGGTCTCGAGCTCGTCGCCGCCGTCGCCCCCCTCGGCGGCGGCAC
>JBMUAQ010000106.1:0-5951 GCA_049454855.1 Ilumatobacteraceae bacterium | reverse complement strand
CAGGGCGGTGCGCGCACCGCCGACGTGGAAGAAGCCGGTGGGCGACGGAGCGAACCGGAAACGGGGGGCCTCGCTCATGCACACAAGGTTAGTAGGGGCGCCTCACGCACCTTCCTCGTCTAGCGTTGGATGCATGTCGCATGTGATGGCCAACGAGGACCACCGGTCGGTCGCGGGCGGTCTCGCCCGAGCCGCAGTGTTCGGCATCAGCGACGGTCTCACCTCCAACGTGTCGCTCGTGCTCGGGTTCGCCGGTGGCGGTGTGGCCGCCTCGGTGGTGCGTCTCGGCGGTCTCGCCGGTGCGGTGGCAGGAGCCTTCAGCATGGCCGCCGGCGAATGGATCTCCGTGTCCGCGCAGAACGAACTGGTCGAGCGCGAGCTCGAGATCGAGCGACGCGAGCTCGCCCGCAACCCGGAGAAGGAGACGCTCGAGCTGGCCGCCTTCTACGAGGCCCACGGCATGACCCGCGAGCAGGCCATCGCGGGTGCCACGGAGGTGATGCAGGACCCCGACCGTGCGCTGCTGGTGCATGCCAAGGAGGAGTTCGGCATCGACCCCAACGAGATGCCCTCCGCAATCGGTGCCGCCTCGCTCTCGTTCGTGATGTTCGTGTTGGGCGCCCTGCTGCCGGTGGTGCCCTGGTTCTTCTCCTCGGGCAACGGTGCCGCGGTTGCCTCGGTGACGATCGGCATCGTGTCGGCTGCGTTCGTCGGTGCCGCCCTCGGTCGTTCCACCGAGCGCTCGGTGGTGCGCTCGTCCCTGCGCCAGGTGGGGATACTCCTCGCCGCCACCGCCGCCACGTACCTGGTGGGCACGCTCCTCGGCACACAGATCTCATGACCGGGCGTTCGCAGACCGACCAGCTGAACGTACTCGGCGGCCCGCTCGAGACGTGCTGCACCGACCCGATGACCGGCTTCTACCGCACCGGCTGCTGCGAGGTGGGCGGCGACGACGTGGGCGTGCACGCGGTGTGCGCGGTGATGACGGATGCGTTCCTCGCGTTCTCGAAGTCCGTCGGCAACGACCTCAGCACGCCGATGCCCCAGTACGGCTTCCCCGGGCTCAAGGCCGGCGACCTGTGGTGCCTCTGTGCGTCACGCTGGCAGGAGGCCCACGAGGCGGGCATGGCGCCGCGGGTGAGGCTCGCCTCCACCCACATTGCGGCGGCGGAGTTCTGCGACGTCGACGCGCTCAGGCGCCACGCGGTCGACGCCGACTGACGCTCAGGGCCGCAGGTCAGCCAGGCCGAGAAGGGCGCGGGCGAGCCCGCGCGTGGTCTCCCATCCGCACCCGCGCATCGTTGCGGCGATGCCCTCGTGCATCACGGTGCGCCGCTCGCGGAGAGGATGAACCGTCCAGTCCAGACTTCTCGCGGCTGCGTCCAGCCGGCCGTGGTTCATCAGCCGGCGCCGTCTGCTGTTCAGCAGAAGCGCCATGGAACGGGTGTTCCACCTGCTCAGCACCACGTGCTCGGTGCACACCGCCTTCAGCACCGTCGCCCCGAACCACGAGGTTCCCGGCTCGGGTTCACCTCCGAGCCACATGACGGCCGGCGCCGAGTGCCATTGCGGAGGGGCGAACGAGCCGTGCAGCACCGCGGCGACGCGCACCGCCTCCTGCACCCCCGCATCGAGCACCACTGCGCCCACCACGGTCTCCACGTAGTCCTCCTGCTCGCCGTCGCCCCTGCCCGTGAACACGAGGTGGAAGCGCTTCGCGAGGTGCTTGTTGCCGACGAGCCGCATGTGTTCTTCCGCGCCGCCACCCGCCTCGAGGACCGACATGCCCACCGACAGCCCGAGGAACGAGTCGCCGAGGAACTCGAGCATCGCGAAGCGGCGGCTGCCGCGTGTGCATGCGGTGACGAGCAGTTCGCGGTCCCGGAAGGAGTGCCCGATCCGCTCCTCGACGAGCGCGGGGTCGGGTCCCCTGGTCATGCCACCGTCCCGGGTCGCGCCGTCAGAGCGCGAGTGCCCCGGCGTCGAACGACATCAGCAGTGCGCTGTCGCCCGTCACGGCCCCCTCGAGGCCGGTCACCTGCGGCAGCAGCTGCTCGCAGAAGAAGCGCGCCGAGCCCACCTTCGCGCCCGCGGTGGCGGCATCGAGGCCGCCCTCCTCGAGCACGAGCAGCGCCGACAGTGCCATGCAGTGCCCGCCCACCAGCACCGACATCTGCCGCAGGTACGGGGTGGCGCCCGCGAGGACATCGACAGGGTTGCCCGCGTGCTCCATGATCCACTGGGTCGTGCGCCGCACAGAGTCGAGCGCCGAGGCGAGCTCGCGACGCACACCGGTGAGTTCCGCGTGTGCCGCGAGGCGGGCATCGAGCGAGGCGATCTGTTCAAACAGGCCCGTCACCACGGCTCCGCCGCGCAGGCCGATCTTGCGGCCCACGAGATCCATCGCCTGGATGCCGTTCGTGCCCTCGTAGATGGTGGTGATGCGCGAGTCGCGCCAGTGCTGGGCCACCCCGGTCTCCTCGATGAAACCCATCCCGCCGTGCACCTGCACGGCGATGCCGGTCATGTCGACGGCCATGTCGGTGCCCCAGCCCTTCGACAGCGGGGTGAGCAGCGCGGCGAGGTCGGCCGCGCGCACCCTCTCGTCGGGGTCGGGGTGGTGCGCCGCCATGTCGAGACACGCCGCGTTCCAGTAGATGAGCCGGCGCAGCGCCTCGGCGGTGCTCTTCATGGTGAGCAGCATCCGCTTCACGTCGGGATGATCGATGATCGGCGAGCTCTCGCCACCCGCGGCGCCCGGTGCCTTGCCCTGGCGACGCTGCACGGAGTACTCGAGTGCCTGCTGGTACGCGCGCTCCACGAGTGCGAGCCCCTCCAGGCCCACACCGAGGCGGGCCTGGTTCATCATCGTGAACATGTAGGTCATGCCGCGGTTCTCCTCGCCGATGAGGTAACCCACCGCACCGCCGTTGTCGCCGTAGGAGAGCACGCACGTGGGGCTCGCCTTGATGCCCGTCTTGTGCTCGATGCTCACGCACCTCACGTCGTTCTCCCGGCCGAGGGAGCCGTCGGCGTTCACCAGGAACTGCGGCACGATGAAGCACGAGATGCCCTTCGTCCCCGGCGGCGAGTCGGGGGTGCGGGCCAGCACGAGGTGCACGATGTTGTCGGCCATGTCGTGCGCGCCGAAGGTGATGTAGATCTTCGTGCCCGAGATGAGATAGGTGCCGTCCTGCTGGCGCACCGCCCTCGTGCGCACCGCACCCACGTCGCTGCCGGCGTCGGGCTCGGTGAGGTTCATGGTGCCCGTCCACTCACCCGAGATCATCTTCGGCAGCCACGTCATGCGCTGCACCTCGTCACCGTGGTGCAGGATCGCATCGATGGCGCCCTGTGTGAGCAGCGGTGCCATGGCGAGCGCCATGTTCGCCGAGTTCATGATCTCCTGGATGGCGATGTTCACCACCCACGGGAACCCCCCGCCGCCGAGACCGGGGTCGAACCCCACGGCGCCCCATCCGGACTCCACGTACGCGCGGTAGGCGTCGCGGAAGCCGTCCGGCGTCGACACTGATCCGTCGTCGTTGCGGTGCGAACCCTGCTCGTCGCCCACACGGTTCAACGGCGCGAACGTGCCCTCGAAGAAACGCGCGGCCTCGGCCAGCATGTCGGGCACGACGGAGGTGTCGATGTCCTCGAACGCGGGCATCGCCGCGATGGCACCGAGCCGACAGAAACGGTCGAGCACGAACCCCATGTCCCCGAGCGGGGCTCGGTACGCGGTCACTTGCCGAACCCCGTGAGCTCGCGCCAGGCGGCCGGCATGCGGGCCGCGGCAGCGTCCGGGGTGAGCCGCAGCGTGGCGTCGGGAACCATGTCGGCGATGCGTCGGCCCTCGGCGTAGTGGTGGGCGTGGTGCACACCCACGAACAGTCCGCGGCGCGCCGCCACGAGGTCGGCCGGCGGGTTCGCATCGAGGAAGCCCCACACAGTGAGCGCGAGGGTGAGGTCGTGCACGACTGGTGCGCGACCGTACAGCGACGCACGGCGCAGCGCCACGAGCGAGCACCCGCGCAGTGCGTCATCAACGCTCTCGCCGGCCTGCACGCGCACACGCGGGCGCGCACGCTCGGCGAGGGTGATCACGTAGCCCTGGTCGGGGCCCTGGTACCCGAGACGCTCACCGACAGGCTGGCGTCCCACGATCTCCGCGGGACGGTCGGGTTCCCACGGCGCGGGGACGTGGTCGGGTGAGTCGTACGAGCGTGCCGGCTCTGCGGCGGGCACGGGGGCGAAACGGGGGGCTGCCATGCCCCGAGCCTATTCGTGCGGGGTTGCGTGCAGCAGTCCGTAGACCAGCGACTCCTCGAGGGCCTGCCACGAGGCCTCGATGATGTTCGCCGACACACCGATGGTGGTCCACGAACGCTCGCCGTTCGTGGCGTCGATGAGAACCCGCGTCACCGCCCCGGTGGCGCTGCCCGCATCGAGGATGCGCACCTTGTAGTCGGTGAGGTGGATGCGGCCGATCTGCGGGAACTCGGGCTCGAGTGCCGCGCGCAGGGCTGCGTCGATCGCGTTCACGGGGCCGTTGCCCTCCGCGGTCTTCACGATGCGCTGCTCGCCCACCCACACCTTCACGGTGGCCTCCGTGGTGAAGCGGCCGTCTGGGTGCTCGTCGGTGATCACGCGCATGGACTCCACCCTGAACTGGTCCTGGGTCCAGCCGGCGGCGCGGCGCATCAGCATCTCAAGCGAGGCATCCGCGGCCTCGAAGTGGTAGCCCTCGTGCTCGAGCCTCTTCAGGTCGTCGATCACCTGGTTCACCGCGGGGCCGTCCATCGTGAGACCGAGCTCCTCGGCCTTCACCTCGATGGTGGCACGCCCTGCCATCTCGCTGACCACGAAACGGGTGCCGTTGCCCACCACCTCGGGGTCGACGTGCTCGTAGGCATCCTTCGCGCGCTTGATCGCCGACACGTGGAGGCCGGCCTTGTGCGCGAATGCCGAGGCACCCACGTACGGGGCCTGCGGGTTCAGGGGGCGGTTCAGCACCTCGGCCACGTGGTGGCTGACGGCGG
Organism: Ilumatobacteraceae bacterium; assembly: GCA_049454855.1. Lineage (GTDB taxonomy): Bacteria > Actinomycetota > Acidimicrobiia > Acidimicrobiales > Ilumatobacteraceae > UBA2093. The sequence continues at coordinate 906 of JBMUAQ010000106.1, read as the reverse complement.
TGAGACGGTTCATGTGGCCCGCGGGCAGGCAGTCGAAGCCCATCTTCAGCTCGAGGTTCGGGATGACGGTGGTGAGGTTGGTGTTGCCCGTGCGCTCGCCGAGGCCGTTCAACGTGCCCTGCACGTGGCGCACGCCGGCACGCACGGCCGCCATCGAGTTCGCCACCGCACACCCGGTGTCGTCGTGGCAGTGGATGCCGAGCACAGCGTCGTTGCCCACCATGGCCTTCACGCGGGCCACGGTCTCCTCCACGTCATGGGGCAGCGAACCGCCGTTCGTGTCGCACATCACGAGATGGGTGGCGCCCTGCATCAGGGCCGCCTCCACCACGCGGAGGGCGAACTCGGGGTTGTGGCGGAAGCCGTCGAAGAAGTGCTCGAGGTCGACCATCACGCGGCGGCCGTTGCCGGTGAGGAACCGCACGGAGTCGGCCACCATCTCCACGCCCTCCTCGAGCGTCGTCTGGAGCGCCGCGGTCACGTGGTAGTCCCAGCTCTTCGCCACGATGCACACCGCGGACGTGTCCGCATCCAGCAGGTTGCGCAGCGTCGCGTCGTCATCCGACTTGCCGCGCGGGCGGCGCGTGGAACCGAAGGCCACGAGGGTGGAGTTGTGCAGCGTGAGCTCGGTGGCGGCACGGGCGAAGAACTCGATGTCCTTCGGGTTCGCACCGGGCCAGCCGCCCTCGATGAAGTGGACACCGAGGAAGTCGAGCTGCTCGGCGATCCGCAGCTTGTCCTCCACCGTGGCCGACACGCCCTCGACCTGCATGCCGTCACGGAGGGTGGTGTCGAAGACCTCGACCATCTCTCGTGCTGTGCCCATGTTGGTTGTCCTTTGTCTCTGGCGACTGTCGGTCTCGGCGTGCGGGGAACGAAAAAGCCGCCCCAGGGGCGGCGTGTCCG
>JBMUAQ010000105.1:0-6004 GCA_049454855.1 Ilumatobacteraceae bacterium | reverse complement strand
CCGCGGCCGGCGGCGTGGCGCGGCCGCGGTGGGGGTCGGCGCCGACCTCGAGGAGCGTGTGCAGGTGTTGGTTGCGGCCGGCGTGGATGCCGTGTGCATCGACACCGCGCACGGCCACACCGAGAGCGTCCTGGGCGCAGTGCGGCGCATCCGTGCCGGATGGCCGTCACTGGCCATCGTGGCGGGCAACGTGGTCACGGCCGAGGGTGTGCACGCATTGGTTGACGCGGGTGCCGATGCGGTGAAGGTGGGCGTGGGCGCGGGTTCCATCTGCACCACGCGCGTGGTGGCGGGCGCTGGTCTGCCGCAGTTGAGTGCCATCTGGGACACCGCCCGCGCTGCCGACGCACTCGGCGTCCCGGTGATTGGCGACGGAGGCATCACGTACTCAGGTGACATCGTCAAGGCGATCGCTGCGGGGGCGTCGAGCGTGATGGTGGGTTCCGTGCTCGCCGGCACCGACGAGTCACCGGGCGAGGTGGAGCTGTTCGAGGGTCGCCGCTACAAGAGCTACCGCGGCATGGGTTCGCTCGGTGCCATGAGCGGCTACTCGGCCGACCGCTACGGCTCTGGCCAGTCGGGGCAGGGTGTGGGTGCCGCACGCAGCGCGAAGGTGGCACCCGAGGGCATCGAGGGTCGGGTTCCGGCCACCGGGCCGGTGGGGGACGTGCTCGCGCAGATGGTGGGCGGCCTGCGCAGTGGCATGGGGTACGCGGGAACGGCGGACATTCTCCAACTGCGCACGAACGCACGGTTCCGCCGCATCACCACGGCGGGCAGAGTGGAGAGCCACCCGCACGACGTCACGATCACGAAGGAAGCCCCCAACTACCAGCGTCACTGACACACGGCTGCTTCGGTAGGTGCGTCACCGCGGTTGTCGCCCGCCGGTGCGTACCGTGCGGCCTCATGCGTGCACTGCGGCTTCATGACTGGAGGAGCGACCCACAGCTGGTGGAGATGCCCGTTCCCGAACCGGGCCCGGGCCAGGTGCTTGTGCGCATCGGCGGTGCGGGTGCGTGTCATTCCGATCTCCACCTCATGCACGACTTCGGCCCGGGTGCGCTGCCGTTCTCACCTCCGTTCACGCTCGGTCACGAGAACGCGGGGTGGGTGGAGTCGTTCGGGGACGGTGTCACGCGTGTGCGTGAGGGTGACGCAGTGGCCGTCTACGGGGCATGGGGCTGCGGTCGCTGTGCGCGGTGTGCAACGGGTGCCGAGACCTACTGCGAGGACCCTTCGTCATCGTGGGCGCCGAACGGCGGTGGGGGGCTCGGCGTCGATGGGGGCATGGCGGAGTACATGCTCGTGCCGCACGAACGGCTGCTCGTCCCGTTGCCGGCAAACCTCTCGCCCGAGGCGGCGGCACCCCTCACTGATGCCGGCCTCACGTCATGGCATGCGGTGCAGCGCTCCCTGCCGAAGCTCACCCCGGTGTCGACCGCAGTCGTGATCGGGTGCGGGGGACTCGGGCACATGGCCGTGCAGCTCCTGCGTGCCACCACCGGCGCCCGGGTGGTCGTTGTCGACAGCAGACAGGAGCAACTCGACCTCGCCGTCACACTGGGGGCCGGCGCGGCCGTGCACTCGGACGACCTGGCGGCGGCCCGCGTGCGGGAGATCACCGACGGCAGGGGAGCCGACGTGGTGCTCGACTTCGTGGGTTCCGACGCCACCATCGCGATGGCACTCTCCATGGCGCGCACCCTCGGTGACGTGACGCTGGTGGGTCTCGCCGGCGGGTCGCATGCGTGGGGCTTCTTCTCGCAGGCCTACGAGGTGAACCTCACCACCACCTACTGGGGCACGCGGCCCGAACTCGAGGAGGTGCTGTCGCTTGCGTCACGGGGCCTCGTGCACGCCGAGCACACCGTGTACCCGCTGGAGGAGGCCGTGCGCGCATACGACGACATGCGCGCGGGCCGGGTGCGGGGAAGGGCTGTCATCGTGCCGTAGCGGCGATGACCCCGTGTCCGCGGCACGGCCCGCCGTACTGTGGGGTGCCGGCCGGAGGGGGATCCCATGACAACACAGAGTTTCGACGCGGACGACCGCAACGTGGTGCGATCGCCGGGCGGCCAGAGGGTGCACCGCCGACAGCTCGAGCAGCTCGACCACATCCGGGCCGGGTTCCACCGTGTGCGCGACGGCGTCTGGTCGCTCGTCGGGAACGGCCTGTCGAACCAGATGTTCGTGGAGGGCCCCGAAGGCATCATCGCGATCGACACCGGGGAGTGCGTGGAGGAGATGCGCGAGGCGCTCAGGCAGCTGCGCGAGGTGACGGACACCCCGATAGCTGCGGTCGTGTACACGCACTTCCACTACGTGGACGGCACGAGGGCGGTTCTCGACGAGGGCAACCATGTCGACCCGCTTCCCGTCTACGGCCACGAACGCATCGCGGTGAACAAGGTTCGCACCCTCGGCGAGATCGCCCCTGCGTACTCACGCGGGCTGATCGAGCAGTTCGGCATCGTGATGCCGGATGAGGGACCTGACGGCATCGTGAGCGTCGGGCTCGGGTACTGGTACAAGAACCCCGCGCACGCCCCGTACACGTTCGGCCACATCCCGGTGAACCGACCACTCAAGGGTGGCGAGCGGCTGACAATTGCCGGGCTCGACGTGGAGGTGGAGCACGCCCCGAGCGACGCCGACGACTCGTGCAACTTCTTTTTCCCTGCACTGTCCCTGTGCATCAACAACTCGGTGTGGCCGGTGCTGTTCAACGTGTTCCCGATCCGCGGCGAGGAGTACCGCGACCCGCGGGTGCTCATCCCCGGCATCGACCGAATCCGCGAGTGGGACCCCGAGCACCTCGTCACCGGCCACGGCGTGCCGGTGAGCGGCCGCGGACTGATCCGCGAGATCACCACCAGGTACCGCGACTCCATACAGTTCATGTGGGACCAGACCGTCCGCGGCATCAACAAGGGCTGGACGGCCGACGAGGTCGCCCACCGCGTGGTGCTGCCCGAGGCCTATGACAGGGACTACTTCACGCGCCAGGGCTACGGCCTGACCGAGCACCACGTGCGCCAGATATTCATGGGTCTGCGCGGCTGGTTCGACGGCGACGAGACGAAGCTCTTCCCTCTGGAGACGACCGATCGCAACAACAGGCTCATCGACGGTTTCGGCGGCCGTGACGTGGTGGCGGGGAAGTGCCGCGCGGCCCTCGCCGACGGAGACCTGCGGTGGGCCACCGAGCTTGCCGGGTGGCTGGTGCGCTCCGAAGGGGCCGGTGACGATGACAGGAACCTGCTCGCATCCTGCCTGCGCACGATCGCAGAGCGGACCACGGCTGCCAACATCCGCGACTGGGCGATCGTGCGGGCACGTCACCATGACGGCTCGACGCCACTCGACCGCTACTACCGGCACAACTTCAACCCGCGGCTCACGGTGAACCTGCCGGTGTCGGATCTTGTGCACCAGCTCCGCGTGGTGCTCGACCCGACGGGGCTCGCCGGGTTCGACCATCACTTCGCATTCGAGATCGACGGGACGCGGTGCGGACTGCACGTACGCAACCATGTCGCGGTCCCCACCGACGGCAACGGGGCGGCCACCACCGTGTCGATGCGCCGCGACACCCTCACGAAGCTCCTCGCGGGCATCGACACCTTCTCGGCGCTCGTCGCATCCGGCGACATGACGGTCGACGGTGATGCCCGGGCGCTCGACACCTTCCGGGTGTGTCTAGAGAACAAGGGGATGTCGTCGTGAGCACCAGGCCCACCGGACCCGCACTTCCGCGCGCGAGTGAGCCGTTCGGGGGGACCCTCGGGCGGCTACTCCCCGAGTCAGCACCCGAGCGGCCGACGATCCCGCTCCCCGGGAACGACGCCCCGAACATCGTGCTCGTGCTGCTGGACGACGTCGGGTTCGGTACCTGCTCCACGTTCGGCGGGCCGGTGCCCACGCCCGCACTCGACCGTGTGGCTGCGGGCGGACTGCGGTTCAACCAGTTTCATACCACGGCGCTGTGCTCACCGACGCGCGCCGCGATGCTGACCGGCCGCAACCACCACTCGGTGCACATGGGCAACATCCCCGAGGGCGCCAGCGGGTTTCCCGGCTATGACTGCATCATCCCGAAGGAGGCTGCGTCGGTCGCAGAGGTCCTGCGGCACCACGGGTACTCCACGGGTGCGTTCGGCAAGTGGCACCTCACCCCGGCGCACGAGCAGACTCTCACCGGGCCGTTCGACCGCTGGCCGATGGGTCTCGGCTTCGAGCGCTTCTACGGCATCCTCTCGGCTGAGGCGTCGCAGTACGAACCGCCGATGTTCGACCAGTCCACGCCCGTGATGCCGTACGAGGGTCGTCACGACTACCACATGACCGAGGACGTCGTGGACAAGGCGGTGTCGTGGATGCGCCTGCAGAGGGCGACCAACCCGCAGCGCCCTTTCTTTGCGTACGTGGCCACGGGTGCGATGCACTGCCCGCACCACGTGTGGCCGGAGTACTCCGACCGGTTCAAGGGTGCCTTTGACGAGGGGTGGGACGTGCTCCGTGAGCGCGTGTACCGCCGGCAGATCGAGCTCGGTGTCATCCCGCCTGGCACGGTGCTCACACCCCGCCCCGACGAGGTGCCCTCGTGGGAGGACTACCCCGAGCGCTACAGGCCGGTGGCCACGCGGCTGATGGAGGTGTTCGCGGGTTTCATGGCCCACACCGACGAGCAGATGGGTCGTCTGCTGGATGCCCTCGACGACATGGGGGAGGCCGACAACACGCTCTTCATCTACATCACCGGCGACAACGGCGCATCCGCCGAGGGAACCGTGCATGGCGCATGGAGTGCGCCGTCATTCCAGAACGGCTTCCCCGAGGACCCCGAGTGGTTGCTCGAGCGGATCGACGATTTCGGCACTGCCCGCTGCGAGAACCACTACAACCTCGCCTGGGCATGGGCGCTCGACTCCCCGTTCCAGTGGTTCAAGCAGGTGGCCTCTCACTTCGGCGGCACGCGCAACGGCATGGCACTGAGATGGCCGTCCCGCATCCCGGATCCGGGCGGGCTGCGCAGCCAGTTCCACCACGTGACCGACATCTACCCCACGCTGCTGGCGGCGGCGGGGATCGAGGCGCCGGCGCGGGTGAACGGCATCGAGCAGATGGACATCGACGGAGTGTCGATGCTGCCGGTCTTGGACAGTGCGGACGCCCCCGAGGAACACCACACCCAGTACTTCGCGATATACGGCAATCGCGCGATCTACCACGACGGGTGGGTGGCCGCCTGCTTCCACGGCCGCGTCCCGTGGAAGAGATTCGACTCCATGCCCTTCGACGGGCCCCAGGAGAAATGGGAGCTCTACGACATCCGCTCTGATTTCTCGCAGGGTGTCGACCTGTCGGCACGCTTCCCGGAGAAACTCGAGGAACTCAAGCACATCTTCGACTCGGAGGCGCGGCGCAACAACGTGTACCCGCTGAAGGAGCCGGGCCAGACGTTCGGACCGAGGTACGCGGTTCCCGACGCGCTCGGGGGCGCGAAGAAGATGACCTACACCACCGACCACATCCGCATGCCCGAGCGGTCCGTGGTGAACCTGAAGAACTGTTCGTTCCGCATCACCGCCGACGTGACGGTCCCCGACAGCGGTTGCACCGGCGTGATCGCGGCACAGGGCGGGAACATGGCCGGGTGGTCGCTGTACGTGACCGCCTCGGGACTCGCCGCGTACCACTACTCATGGCTGGGCCACGAGCACTACGTGATCACCTCACCCGAGCCGCTCGGCCCCGGCCGGCACGACATCACGCTCGATTTCGCCTACGAGGGCGGCATGGGCGGTGGAGGGGATGCCGTTCTCTCGGTGGACGGTCGCGCGGTCGGTGCGGTCCACAAGAACCGCACCGTGCCGGTCATCTTCTCGATCAGCGGCGAGACCTTCGACGTTGGGATGGACACCGGCGTTCCGGTGGGCGACTACCCGATCATCAACCGCTTCAGCGGCACGATCCACGGGGTCACCCTCGAGCGGCTGAG
>JBMUAQ010000104.1:0-6218 GCA_049454855.1 Ilumatobacteraceae bacterium | reverse complement strand
GGCGCCCGCGGCCGAGCTGCTCCCCGAAGCTCCGGTTGCGCCCCTCCGCTGCGATGCACGTTGCGATGAGGTCACCCATCCCGGCGAGACCGGAGAGGGTCTCCGAACGACCACCGAGCGCGGTGCCGATCCGCATCATCTCGCCGAAGCCCCGCGTGATGACCGTCGCACGGGTGTTGTCACCCGTGCCGAGCCCATCGGCGATCCCCGACGCGAGCGCAATCACATTCTTGACCGCACCGGCGATCTCGCAACCGACGACGTCGTCGTTGGGGTAGACGCGGAACAGGTCCGAGGCGAACACCCGCTGCAGGACCTCGCTGATGTGGGGGACCCCGAGCGCGATCACCGCGGCCGCGGCCTGCCCGTCGAGGATCTCTCGGGACAGGTTCGGACCGGTGAGCACCCCGACCGGGTGGCCGGGCAGCACCTCGTCCACGATCTCGGTCATCCGGAGGTTGGTGCCGGGCTCGAGGCCCTTGGTGAGGCTGACGACGGGGACCCAGGGGCGCACGTGGGCGGCGACCTCGTCGAGGGTGTCCCGGAAGACGTGGGACGGCACCGCCATCACCACCACGTCGGCCGACGACACCGTGTCGGCGAGCGATGTACTGGCCTCGAGACGGCTGCTCAGGGCACGTCCACCGAGGTAGGTGGTGTTCGTGTGGCGCGAGTTGATCTCGTCGGCCACGTCACCGCGCCGCGCCCACAGCACGGTGGGGGTGTTCTCGGCCGCAAGCGAGGCGACCGTGGTGCCCCAGCTCCCGGCCCCCACAACCGCCATCCGGATCGCTGCCATTCTTCCAGCGTAGGTCAGTGAACATGAGCCGTTCGTAGGCTGGGGTTGATGGACGTGGCACTCGTGGTTCCGGTGAAGTCGTTCGCCGCGGCAAAGGGGCGCCTGGCCGGCGTTCTCGATGCCGATGCACGGGCTGCACTGGCCCGTCGGTGCGCGGAACAGGTCGTCGCCTCAGGCGCGCCGTGGTCCGTCTACGTGGTGTGTGACGACGATGCCACACGTTCGTGGGCCGAGTCAGTGGGCGCATCCCCCGTTCAGCAGGACTCACCGGGTTTGAACGCCGCCGTCGCATGCGGCATCGCAGCTGCACGGCGCGACGGCGCCGCACACGTGGTGGTGAGCCACGCCGACCTCCCGCTCGCCACGACGTTCTCCCACCTGGTGCACCGGGGCGAGATTGTGCTGGTGCCCGACCGGCACCGCGACGGCACGAACGTGCTGTCGATGCCCGCGGATGCACGTTTCGGGTTCTGCTACGGGCCCGGCAGCCTGGCCGCCCACGTTGCTGCCGCCGCCGCGACCGGCCTGCCCCACCGCATCGTCGAGGATGTCCAGCTCGGCCTCGACCTCGACACACTCGACGATCTCGACGAACTCGACCGCAGGAGGACCACCACACCATGAGCGCGAACGACCCGGGCCAGACCCCGCCCGTCACATCGGCACAACCGCAGTGGAGCCGGGACCTCGCGGCACCGGGCCCGGTGCTCGCGGTCGGTGCGCACCCCGACGACGTGGAGTTCGGGTGCGGGGGCACACTCGCGAAGTGGGCCGCGGCCGGCACGCAGATCCATCACCTCGTGTGCACGGACGGCTCGAAGGGAACATGGAACCCGGATGCGGACATCGCGGCACTGGTGGCGGCACGGCAGGTGGAGCAACGCGCCGCAGCGGCCGCCCTGGGATCGCAGGGCACGGTGTCGTTCCTCGGGTACGTGGACGGCGACCTGGAGCATTCGCGCGAGGCCACGGAGCGGATCGCTCTCGCCATCCGCACGCTGCGACCCGATGTGGTGCTCTCGCATGACCCCTGGAAGCGCTACCGCCTGCACCCGGACCACCGGAACACCGGACTGAACGTGTGCGACGCGATCGTGGCCGCGCGTGACCCGCATTTCCTCCGCCACCAGCTGGTGGACGGCATCACCCACCACCGGCCGTCGGCGCTGCTGCTGTGGGAGGCCGACGAACCGAACCATGTGGAGGACGTCTCTGACTGGGTGGACACCAAGCTCGCTGCCCTGGAGCGCCACGAGTCCCAGTTCGAGTCCACGATGAAGGCAACCGATGAGTCGGGGATGGATCAGTTCCGCCGCCGCATCAGGGAGAGACTCGCCGAGCTGGGCGCGCCCCACGGACTCGCCGCCGCCGAGATCTTCCATGCCATGACACGGCTGTAGCGACACGGCTGCAGGGACACGGCTCTAGCCGAACTGGCCGGGGCGACGACCCTCGCCGGGAGGCCCGGCAAACGCCTGGATGATCGACATCCACTCCTGCGCGTTCCTGCCGGTGATCTCGAGGCCACAGTCATCGACATGGCGACGCTGCGTGGCCGCGAGACAGAACCCGAGGGCATCACCGCGCACCGTGTCCTGCGATTCCGGACCCCAGGTCCACTGTTCACCGGATGGACCGCGCAGTTCCACCCTCACCGCGACATCGGGCATCGTCATCCTGTTGGCTGCGTAGGCGAACGGGCGCGCACCGACCCCGATGTGCGCGACGTGGCGGAGCCGGTCCGTCGCAACGGGCACCACACCGACCGCATCGCAGATGTCGTACCCGTGAGCCCATGTCTCCATCAGCCGGGCGGTCAACATCGACGTGGCCGACATCGATGGCCCGTACCACGGGCACCGGGCCCTGGGGTCCGCGTTCCGGCCCGCCTCACGCAGCCCGGCCGCACCTTCCAGCCACTGGTCACGCAGGTGCGCGGGTGACAGAGACAGCAGGTTCCTCTCGACCGATGCGAACCCACCGTCCGACCGGACCTGCTCGAGATCCCTCGCAAAACGCCCGGGGTCGGCGATGCCCCACCTGCAGCGCTCATCGAAGATGACCAGGTGCACCACCTGGTCGACAACCCTCCAGCCCGGCGCAGGCGTGGGTGTCATCCAGCCCGAATCGTCGAGAGCGGAGACCACCGCGTCCAGGGCGGCCACCTCGGCGGCGAGGTCGTCGATCAGTGCAAGGTGCGTCGGCGACATTCCCACAGTCTGCCCAACCCGGTCGGGCCGGACGGCAGCGGGAGGTCATGCCCGGGAATTGAAAAGTGGGGGGCTTGCGCCCCCCACCCTCAACACTCCGGTCCGATTGGATTTGCTGTTGAAGCGTGCGAAGAGAGAGCGGAGCTCTACTTCTTCGCGGCTGCCTTCTTGCGGCGAGCCGCCTTCTTGCGCTTCGGGGCTGCCTTCTTGGCGGCCTTCTTCGGCGCAGCCTTCTTGGCAGCCTTCTTCTTCTTCGGGGCTGCCTTCTTGGCGGCCTTCTTCGGCGCAGCCTTCTTGGCGGCCTTCTTCTTTGCAGGAGCCTTCTTGGCTGCTGCCTTCTTCTTCTTCTTCGGGGCCGCCTTCTTGGCGGCCTTCTTTGCTGTCTTCTTCTTTGCAGGAGCCTTCTTGGCTGCTGCCTTCTTCTTTGCTGCCACTTTGAGTTTCCTCTCGTTGGGTAAGTGGTTACTTACGGTTTGGGTTCAGCTGAGCCTTGAGTGTCGAGCTCGCTGTGAACTTCATCGCAGTGGAAGCCGGCACCGTGACTGTCGCACCCGTTTGCGGGTTGCGACCGGTGCGGGCCTTGCGCTTGGTTGTGCTGAACGCGCCGAAGCCCGGCCATGCAACCTTGTCGCCCCCCGTGGTCGAGGCCACCACAAGCTCGAAGAACGCAGACAGTGTTCGTTCGGCATCTGCCTTTGAACAGTCCGCGGCCTCCGCAACTTTTTCGATGAGCTCTGCTTTGGTCATTGCTGTAATCCTCCTCGGATGGAGTGGTGCACATATCTGACCTGCTCGCGCAGCAGAAAGCAAGCATTTCGCTCGTTGCAATTGCAAGTACCACGACATTCGGAGCGACGTCGCTGACCTCGGTCAGGCGCATCGCGAACGATGCGGAGCACGCATCACTCGCATCTCCGTGCACCGTGTCGGTCGACACACTCGCACCAACGATCTCCGGGAACGGCGTGTCGTCGTCAGAGCTACACGCGGCGGAAGTCCTTGCGGCACAAGGGTTTCCCGTGGCGGCGCATCCATCGACCACGACGACACGACGACAACACCTGCGGCGGATCACTCCGTTGCAGAACGCAGGACACGACCGGAAGGTGCATGTCCGGCGCGCCGTCAGCATGCACGTGCGCACGCTCTGCAGCCGCGTCGGGATGGCCCGGAAAAAATCCGGAAAAAATCCGTCGACGGACCCCGACAACGGTCCGACGGAACCTTCCCGGCGGTTCGGCAGCGCGTGTGACGGAGTATCCACCGTCACACGCGGCCCACGGGCCATAGTGTGCGCGTCGCTCGGGAGGCGGGACCGCGCGGCATGGCGAGACCGCCGGGAGCGTGTGTGAACGAACGGGTTGACACCGGCCAGATGCGTGCGATCACAGGGATGCACGACGACACCGTCGGCATCGATGGCGGTCTCCCCGAACGAAGAAGCACCGCACGCACCCGTGTCGTGCTGGACACATCGGTGCTGGTGGCCGACCCCTCGTGCATCTCGTCGTTCTCACAGTGCGACGTGGTGATCCCGCTGACGGTGATCGAGGAACTCGACGGCCTGAAGTCCCGGGCCGACGACGTGGGCCGGGCCGCGCGCACCGCCCTGCGCACCATCGAGGACCTCCGCAAGAGAGCCGGCGGCTCGATCCATCTCCCCGTGCCCCTCGGACCCGGGCCCGACGACGCCACGGTCCATATCGAGGTGAACGGTGTGGAGAAGGGTCGCCTCATCGAGAGCGGGCTCGACCCGGCCGTCCCCGACAACCGCATCATCGGTGCGGCGATCGGGCAGTCACTGCGGGCCCACACGAGACTCATCTCGAACGATGCCGGCCTGCGCATCAAGGCCGCGCACATGGGCCTGGAGGCCGCCGAGCACCACCCGGTGGGTCGCTCGGTGCACTCCCGCCCGTTGGGCTGGGTCACCTGCGAGGCACCGCGCGACGTGGTGGACCGCCTCTATGCCGACGGGGCCGTGCCATCGGGCATGACCGTTGACCTCGACATGCTCCACGAGAATGAGTTCGCCGCCGTGCGCGCCGGGTCGCAATCCGCTCTCGTGAGGCGGGTCGGCGACGATGCGGTGCTCCTTCCCTCCGCATCCCCCGAGGCGTGGGGGCTGCGCGCCAGGTCGAAGGAGCAGCGCTTCGCCCTCGAGCTGTTGCTCGACCCCGAGGTCAGCGTGGTGGCCCTCGACGGCCGGGCCGGCACCGGCAAGACGGTGATGGCGATCGCCGCCGGGCTCGAGCAGGCCGTCGAGAACCGCACGTACGAGAAGCTCGCCGTCTACCGACCGCTCGTACCGGTCGGCCGGGCCGACGTGGGTTTCCTGCCGGGCGGCCTGGACGAGAAGCTCGACCCCTGGATGTCGGCGATCCATGACGCAATCGTGGCGCTCTCCGACCAGCGCAGCAGCCACGATGCCCGCCGCATGATCGACGACCTCGAGCAGCGCGGTCAGCTGTCCATGGAATCGGTCACGTTCCTGCGCGGTCGCTCGTTGCACCGTCAGTTCGTGGTGGTGGACGAGGCCCAGAACCTCGAGCCGACGACACTGAAGACCATCCTCACGCGCATCGGGGAGGGCACGAAGGTTGTGTTCACAGGCGACACCAGCCAGATCGACGCCCCGTACATGGGTGAGTCGAACAACGCCCTGGCGGTGCTGATCCAGGCATTCGCGAACCAGTCGTGTTTCGGTCACGTCACCCACTCGGCCTGCGAACGCAGCGAGGGCGGGCGCGTCGCGTCTGAACTTCGCTGACCCGCCCCGCGGTGCCACAATCAGTGGCATGACGACACCCGACGACCTTGTCCGCACGTTCATCGCCGCCCTGTCCCGGCGCGACATCGACACCGCGGCAACGCTGGTCAGCGACGGGTTCGAGTACGACAACGTCCCCATCGGCAGGACCCATGGCCCCGAGGGCCTGCGCGCCACGCTCAGCGGTTTTTTCGGGATGCTGGACGACGTCGACTGGCAGATCCTGCGGCAGACATCCTCGGGCGACCTCACCCACGGCACGGTGCTGAACGAACGTGACGACAGGGTCCGCATCGCGGGTCAGTGGCGTTCGCTCCCGGTGGCCGGCGTGTTCGAGATCGCCGACGGCAGGATCACCTTGTGGCGCGACTACTTCGACCGCGCCACCCTCATGGAACTGATGGGTGCCGGTGGCAACTGACCCCGTGCCCCCCCCCCG
>JBMUAQ010000103.1:0-6404 GCA_049454855.1 Ilumatobacteraceae bacterium | reverse complement strand
CCGCCTTCAAGGCGGTCGAGGAGCAGTTCGGACCGGTGGAGATCCTCGTGTCGAACGCAGGCATCACCCGCGACATGTTGCTGCTGCGGATGGGCGAGGACGACTTCGCCGCCGTGGTGGACGCCAACCTCACCGGCGCCTTCCGTGTGGTGAAGCGTGCGAGCAAGGACATGCTGCGCGCGCGGAAGGGGCGCATCATCCTCATGTCGTCGGTGGTCGGCCTGCTCGGCTCGGGTGGCCAGGCGAACTACGCGGCATCGAAGGCCGGGCTCGTCGGCTTCGCCCGCTCGCTCGCCCGTGAGCTGGGCTCGCGCGGCATCACCGTGAACGTGGTGGCACCCGGTCCGGTGGAGACCGACATGACCGCCGCGCTCGGCGAGGACCGCCTGAAGGAGCTGACGGCCCAGGTGCCGCTCGCACGAATGGCGACCGCCGACGAGATCGCGGGTGTGGTTGCGTTCCTCGCCGGCCCCGACGCGGCATACATCACAGGAGCCGTCATCCCCGTCGACGGCGGGCTGGGGATGGGCCACTAACGGTCCGTGAAGGCCTCCGTGTGGGAGACTGTGGGAAGGAAAACGGAAGGAAAGCCATGAGCCAGGAACATTTCGACAAGTTCGTCGCCGCCGCTGTGAAGATGCTGGACGTCGAGGCCGGCAAGGTCGTCCGCGACGCGAAGTTCAAGGAGGACCTCGAGGCGGACTCACTCGACATCGTCGAGTTCGTGATGGAGCTCGAGGAGGTCTTCGGGGTGGAGATGCCCGAGGAGGAGTACCAGGAGCTGAAGACCGTCGGAGAGGCGTTCGACCTCCTCATGACGAAGGTCTGACCGGCCCCACACCCCCCGGAGCAGGCCATGAACGGAGCAGGACACCGCGTTGCGATCACCGGTCTCGGTGTGGTCGCCCCGTGCGGCATCGGCAAGGATGCCTACTGGAACGGTTTGATGGGACCGGGGATCTCCGGCACCACGGCAGTCGAGATCGACGCCTGGGACCCCTCACCCTGGTACGCGAGCACGAAGGACTCCCGCAGGGCCGACCGCGTCGAGCAGTTTGCGATTGCCGCGGCCCACGAGGCATTCGCACAGCTCGGTGACCACGGCGTCGACCCTGCACGCTTCGGCACCATCTTTGCCACCGGCATCGGCGGACTGCACACGCTCGAGGAGCAGATCATCACCCGGGTGGAACGCGGCGAGCGCCGGGTGTCGCCGTTCCTCGTGCCGATGATGATGGCGAACGCATCGGGCGCGGCGATATCGATGAAGCACGGGCTGCAGGGACCGAACGAGACGATCTGCACCGCGTGCGCCGCAGGGACGCATGCCATCGGGTACGCCGCACGTCTCATTGCCTGGGGTCGCTGTGATGCTGTGGCCACCGGGGGCTCCGAGTGCGCCGCCACCGCCACGTCGCTGGCCGGGTTCGGCAACATGACAGCACTCTCGTCGACCGGCCGAAGCATGCCCTTCGATGCCGACCGTGACGGCTTCGTCATGGGCGAGGGAGCAGCCGTGCTCATCCTCGAGCGCTGGGACCGGGCGGTCGCCCGTGGTGCGCAGATTCTGGGCGAGGTGCTGGGTGCATCGTCGAATGCGGATGCCCACCACATCACCGCACCCTCACCGGGCGGCACGGGCGCCATCGCATGCATGCGCCTGGCACTCGACGACGCGGGCCTGTCCCCCGCCGACATCAGGCTCGTGAACGCCCACGGCACATCGACACCGTTGAACGACGCGGCAGAGGCCACCGCGGTCAGCGAGGTGTTCGGACCCGGTGCGGTGCCGGTCACGAGCGGCAAGGGCGTAACTGGTCATGCACTCGGGGCGGCCGGCGCGCTCGAGGCCGCACAGGTCATCCTGTCGATGCAGCACAGCCTGATCCCGCCGACGGCCGGCACCACGACCGTTGACCCCGAAATGACGATCGACCTCGTCACCGGTTCCGCCCGGCAGTGGACGCCGGGACCGGCCATCTCGAACAACTTCGGGTTCGGCGGCCACAACGGCTCAGTCATCATCGCCCCCGCGGGCTGACCTCACGCGCGCGTCCGCACCCATCTCACGGCGACACCCGAGTCCCCGGGGGCCTCAGGATCGCGCGCATAGGTCGACACCTGCACGAAGCCACACTTCTCTGCAACGCGGCCCGATGCCGGGTTGCCCGCATCGTGATGGATCTCCACCGCGGTCACGCCGTCGAGCGCCAGAGCCGCGTCGGCCAGCATCCGCGCGGCGGCGGTGGCCAGTCCGCGACCGTTGCGCGCACCGTCCACCCAGTAGCCGATCTCGAGAACCCCTGTTCCCCTGCGCGCGTGCAAGCCGGCCGAACCTGCCGGCTCCGTGCCCTCCAGCACAAGGTACGCAAAGTCACGGTGCCCATCGAAGGCTGCCTCCCACTCCGTCAGCAGTGCCCGCCGGGCCTCGAGGGCGAGCGGCTCGTGCGCGATCCACGGCATGGTCGGCCGGAGGTGCCCGACGTTCGCGGTGATCAGTGCGTGCATCACCTCCGCGTCATCGGGTCGCCACCTGCGCAACGAGACCGAGCCTGCAACCAGAAGGCCGGCCGGCGCTGACGAGGGCACCCAACCGCTGGCGGAATCAGGCATCGACCAGAACGAAGAGAAGGTCGAGCTCGCAGGCCGTCTCGCCGTTCACGAGGGCACGGCCGCTTCCCTTCCCGGCGCGGGAACTCATACGGCCGAGCTCCACCACGAGCTCGAGTTCGTCGCCCGGAACCACCTGGCGACGGAAACGTGCGGAATCGATACCCCCGAAGAGCGGCAGCCGTCCTGCGAAGGCCGGGTCGGACAGCACGGCGTAAGCACCGACCTGCGCGATGGCCTCGCACATCAGCACACCCGGCAGGGTGGGCCGCCCCGGGAAGTGCCCGGGGAAGAACCACTCGTCGCCACGCAGCAGCCAGTGCCCGGTGGCACCCTTGCCCGCCTCGAACGCAGTGATGCGGTCGACGAAGAGGAAAGGCGGACGGTGCGGCAGCACGTCGGCCGGCGGGGCGAAACCACTCACTTCCCGAGCGCCTTCAGGAGGTTGAGCGGCGTGTCCTTGGGCGACACCTTGTACCACGCATTCAGGATCACCCCGTCCTGGATGAGGAACGCCGACCGTTCGATGCCCATGTACTCGCGTCCGTACATGGACTTCTTCTTCCACACCTTGTATGCCTTCGCCACCGTGTTCTCCGTGTCGGCGAGCAGCGGGAAACCGAGGCCGAACTTCTCGTCGAATTTCTTCTGTTTCTCGGGCTTGTCCGGGCTGATGCCCACGACCTTCGTGCGGCCGATCCCGGGGAGGATGTCTCTCAGTCCGCAGCTCTGCTGCGTGCATCCGGGCGTGTCGGCCTTCGGGTAGAAGTAGACGAGGATCTTGCCCTTGCCCTGCTTGGCGAGCGAAAACGGCTTTCCGTTCTGGTCGAGCAGTTCGATGGCGGGGGCTTTCGAGCCTTCCTTCAGCATGCAGCGAGGCTAGTTCGTGCGGCGCATTCCGTGGCCGTAGAAGCCCTGCCGGGGCCTGGCATGCGCGTGGTAGTGGTCGGGGATCGTGCGCATGTTGTCGTCGATGCGTACCTCCATGTCCCAGTGCACCTCCACGATCTCGAGGAGCCGGGCATGGAGCCGGGCCTTCACGTCCTCGGGTGGGTGCGGGTCGTGGGTGCGCCACACCACCATGGGAACACCGCACGCCTCGCACTCGGCGATCCACATCTCGTCATCCTCGTGGAACCACTCGGTCATCCGCGCGGCCTCGCAGAGCTCGCACTCGGGCCCGAAGATGCTCATACCGTCAGCGGCCGCCGTCGAGGGCCGTGCGCACCTCGTGCACGAAGGCGCCCACCGCGTCGGGCCCGCCCTCCATCATCCGCCGCACCACGGCCGCGCCCATCACCACACCGTCGGCGACGGTGCTGGCCTCCACGGCCTGCGCCGCATTCGACACGCCGACGCCCACGAGCACCGGCTTGTCGGTGACCGCCTTCACCCGTGCCGCGAGACGGGTGGCCGTCCCGGCCAGGGTGTCGCGCTCCCCCGTGACGCCGAGCAGACCCACTGAGTACACGAAACCGCGCGCACGGTCGGTGACCCGCGGCAACCGCTCGTCGGGAGCCGTCGGTGCGGCCAGCATCACCGTCTCCACGCCCGCGCCGTCGGCAGCCGCGCACCACGGCCCTGCCTCCTCGAGCGGCAGGTCGGGAACGATTGCCGCGGCCACGCCCGCCGAGTGCAGGTCGTTCGCGAAGCGTTCGTGACCTGCGTGGAACACGGTGTTGTAGTAGCACATCACCGCAAGCGGGATGCCGACGTCGAGTCCGCGAACCTGGTGCAGAACGGACACCGGCGTGCTGCCCGCGTCGAGCGACACCTGAGACGCCTCCTGGATGACCGGGCCGTCCATCACCGGGTCGCTGAACGGGATGCCGATCTCCACGGCATCAGCGCCGTTCGCGGCGCAGGCCCGCACGCTGTCCTCCCAACCGGGGAAACCGCCGGTGATGTAGGGAACCAGGCACTTCCCGCCGGAGGCGATGCGTGCGCGCAGCACCGACTCGAGCGCGCCGGTCACTTCCCGCCGCCGAGAACGTCCATCATCTGCGCAACGTCCTTGTCGCCACGCCCCGAGAGGTTCATGAGCACGGTGCGCCCCTGCATGCGGGGTGCCTCGCGGGCGATCCAGGCCACCGCGTGCGCGCACTCCAGCGCGGGGATGATGCCCTCGGTGCGCGCCATCAACTGGAACGCGTCGATCACCTCGGCATCGGTGACGGTCGGGTACTCGGCCCGGCCGATGGATGCAAGGTACGAGTGCTCAGGGCCCACGCCCGGGTAGTCGAGTCCGGCGCTGATGCTGTGGGCCTCCTGCACCTGACCGTGCTCGTCCTGCATGAGGTAGCTCTTCATGCCGTGCACCACGCCGGGCTGGCCGCGGCCGACGGCGGCACCCCCGGCAGGCTCGACACCCACGAGGCGGGCATCCGTGTCGACGAAACCGGAGAAGATGCCCATCGCGTTCGAGCCGCCGCCCACGCATGCCACCACCACGTCGGGTGCACCACCGAGAAGATCCGCGCACTGCGCACGGGCCTCGTCGCCGATCACCCGGTGGAACTGGCGCACCATGTACGGGTACGGGTGCGGGCCCATCACCGAACCGAGGCAGTAATGAGTGGACTCCACCGTTGCGACCCAGTCGCGCATCGCCTCGTTCACCGCGTCCTTCAGCGTTCGGCTGCCGGAGTGCACCGCCTCCACCTCGGCGCCGAGCAGGCGCATGCGGAAGACATTGAGCGCCTGACGTTCCACGTCCACCGCACCCATGTACACCTTGCACTCGAGACCGAGCAGCGCGGCGGCAGTTGCCGAGGCGACACCGTGCTGGCCCGCACCGGTCTCCGCCACGATGCGCTTCTTGCCCATCCTGCGTGCGAGCAATGCCTGGCCGAGAACGTTGTTGATCTTGTGCGAGCCGGTGTGGTTGAGGTCCTCGCGCTTCAGCACCAGCCTGATGCCGAGCTGGCGTCCGAGGTTGTGGCACTCGGTGAGGATGCTCGGCCGACCCGCGTACTCGCGCAGCACGTTGTCGAGTTCGGCGCGGAACACGGGGTCCGCCCACGCATCCTCGAAGGCTGCCTCCAGTTCCTGGCACGCGGGCACGAGAGTCTCGGGAACGAACCTGCCCCCGAACTCGCCGAAGCGTCCGTCGGGGCCGGGGGTCACGAGAAGGGACATTCCCTGATTACACCACGGCGGGACGCCGTTCCCACTGACGGATCAGCGCGGGAGATGTGGCGCGTATCTCAGTCGTCCATCCAGTCGTACGGGGCCCGCTCGCGGGGGACGGAACCGGCGTCCTCGCCCGCCGGAGCGGCCTCCCGCGCAGCCGCGATGAACCTGCGCAGTTTCACGGGGTCCTTGTGCCCCGGGGAGGATTCCACACCGCTGGAGACATCCACACCCCAGGGTCGGGCCGCCGTGATGCCGGCGGCCACGTTCTCGGGCGTCAGGCCGCCGGCAAGGATGAGCCGCGGGCCGACGGGCACCTCACCCAGCAGCGACCAGTCGAACACCCGACCCGACCCAGGTGCCGGTGCATCGACGAGCACGAGGTCGGTCGGGAACCTGTCGGCGTGTGCGGCATCGACGGTGCCCGCTGTCACCGCCTTGATCACCGTGCGCACCGACTTCATCACCTCGGCGACGTCATCGGGCGTCTCATGTCCGTGCAGCTGCGCACCTTTCAGACCCGCTCGGTCGACGGTCTCGATGACCCGGCGCGGGTGTTCGTCGCGGAACACGCCGACCGTGAGGATCTCGGGCGGCAGCCGCCGTGTGATGTCGTACACCTTCCCTGCCGGCACCCACCGGGGCGACGGGGCAAAGACGAA
>JBMUAQ010000102.1:0-7060 GCA_049454855.1 Ilumatobacteraceae bacterium | reverse complement strand
CGGTTCACCATGTCATCGAGGCGGCCCTTGAAGAGCACCAGCTTTGCGTCGGCCTCGGCCTGGGTGTGCTTGCCGGCCTTCACCTCCGCATCCAGGTGGGCGGTGAAATCGGCGACAAGCGCGTCCTTCACCTTCTGGATGTCGACGTTCTGCGCCTTCGCGATGTCGGCGAGCGACTTGCCCGAGCGCACCTGCGTCGCGAGCTCGGTGACCGAGAGGCCGAGAACCTTGGCCAGGTTCTCGCGCGAGACCGGGCCGTGGCCGCGGTGCGACGGGGCGTCCGACGCGGCGACGTTGCCGGCCGCGGCCGGGACAGCCGTGCTGTCATCTGCAGTCTTCACTTCTCCGGCGTTGGCGGGAGCGGGTTCGTCGGCCTCGACGACCGAGGTGATCTCCTGCGAGGGAGCGAGGTTGGAGCTAGCGTATCCCGTGAGACCGAGCACGGCGGCACCGGAGGTGACGACCAGGCCGGCCGCCACCGCGATCTTCGTGAAACGGGACTTGCTGTTCATTGTGTGGTTCCTTCTCTGTGGATCTGTTCACCGGGTGTTCCCGGCTGGAGACCACTGTGCGCTCCGTAGGTAAGGAGTGAACAGGAGCCAGGTAAGAGGTTCTCAAGAATGCCCGAAGCCCCACGGAATCCTTGTGGCACAAGGGTTACGGTGGGTGCATGGATTCCCCCCGGGTGCTCGTTGCCGAGGATGACCCCGCCGTGCGCAAGGCCGTGCAGAGGGTTCTCGAGCTCGAGAACTACTCGGTGACGGCAGTGAACGACGGGGCGGCCGCCCTCGAGGCTCTCACGAAGCACACCCCCGACCTGGCGGTGCTGGATGTGATGATGCCCTTCGCCGACGGCCTCACCGTGTGCCGTGAGGCCCGCCACCGCGGGGTCACCGTGCCCATCCTTCTTCTCACCGCGCGCCACGAGGTGGGCGACCGTGTGGCCGGGCTCGATGCCGGCGCCGACGATTATCTCGCCAAGCCGTTCGCCGTCGACGAGCTCCTCGCCCGGTGCCGCGCGCTCCTGCGGAGGGTGAACGCGGCCGCGTCGGCGAAAGTCGTGCGGGTGGGTGACCTGCAGCTGAACCACGAGTCACGCGAGGTGCGCCGCGGCGACCGCGTGCTGAACCTCACGAAGACCGAGTTCGACCTGCTCGCGCTCCTCATGGAGAAGCCCGGTGTGGTGCACACGCGCGAGCAGATCTACGAGGACATCTGGGGCTACGACTTCGAGACATCGTCCAAGTCCCTGGATGTCTACATCGGGTACCTGCGCCGCAAGACGGAGGAGAGCGGGGAGCCGCGCGTCGTGTACACCGTGCGCGGCGTGGGCTACACGGTGCGCGAGCCATGAGAACGGTGCGACTGCCGTGAGCCTGCGCGTGCGGTTCGCCGTGCTCACCTCCGCCATCGTGCTGGTGCTTGCCGGGTCCACCGCGTTCGGTGCGTACCGCATCGCCTCGATGCAGCTCCACGGCGAGGTCGACCGCTCGCTCGAGTCACGTGCGGCGCGCCTTGTCGACCTTCTCGCACGACCCGCGTTCCGGCCGGGGGACGTCTTCGGTCGTGACGTGCGCGACGAGATCCTCGCCACCGAGCTCGACTCCATCACACAGCTCGACATCCCGGGCACGGGCCCGGTGGGACGCCGCGGGAACCCGGTGATCCCCTCGACCCCCCGCGACAACCGGATGTCGGAGTCGGGCGGCGGGCGCAGGTGGAGCGAGTTCTCCGCCGGGGGCGTGGACTACCGGGTGCTCACCGTTGCGGTCCCCGACGGCACCCTCGTGCGCGTCGCCAAGGACACCGCCGTGGTCGACCGCGCGCTCGGTTCGATGCGCATCCGGCTGCCGCTGTCCACCGCGCTCGCGGCGTTCCTCGCGGCCGTTGTCGGTTGGTGGTTTGCCCGCCGCATCACGCGACCGGTCGAGAATCTGGCCGCGACCGCGGAGTCGATCGCCGCCACACAGGACCTCGACCAGCCGATCGAACAGGGCGGTGCCGGCGAGGTCGGTGCACTCGCACGCAGCTTCGGTGCCATGGTGGAGGCACTGCGCAGCAGCCTCGCGCGCCAGAGGCAACTGGTGCAGGACGCCAGCCACGAACTGCGCACGCCGCTCACCAGCCTGCGTGCGAACACCGAGATCCTCGAGCGGGCGAACCTCTCCGATGACGAACGGCGCTCCGTTCTCGCCGACATGCGCGCGGAGGTCGACGAGCTCGCCGCGCTCAGTGCGGAACTCGGCGCGCTGGCCACCGACCACCGCGCAACGGAGGAGGCGGTGCCGGTGAACCTCGTCGACATCGCGGCCGACGTTGTGGAACGTGCGAGGCGCCGCACGACCATGCCGATCACCCTCGAGACGGGCGACAACACCATCGTGGTTGCACGCCCCCACCAGCTGGAGCGCGCGGTGTCGAACCTCGTCGACAACGCGGTGAAGTTCTCCGCCGGCGCCGGCGAGGTCACGGTGGTGATCCGTGACTCCGCCGTGGAGGTGCGCGACCGCGGGCCCGGCATCCCCGACGAGGACAAGCCGCGTGTCTTCGACCGTTTCTACCGTGCGCTCAACACGCGCTCGATGCCGGGGTCGGGCCTCGGGCTCGCGATCGTGAGCCAGTGCGCCGAGGACAACGACGCAGAGACCTTCGTGCGCGACAACGAGGGCGGCGGCGCGGTGGTGGGCATCCGCTTCCGCTGAACAGCGTCGCTCAGCCGCCGCGCTTGCCGGGCCGGCGCCGCGCGCCGCGGCGGTCGAACTGCTTCTCTCGCTCCCACTGCTCGTCCTCCAGCGCGGCCTCCTCGGCCACCAGCCTGCGCATGGACTCCAGGCGCTCCGGCCGCAGCCGTCCCTCGGTGATCGCGGTGCCGACGGCACAGCCGGGTTCGTCGACGTGGCGGCAGTCGCGGAACCTGCAGTGGTCGGCGAGGTCGAACACGTCGCGGAACGCGCGCTCGATGCCATGACCACTCGTCCACAGCGTGACGGCACGCAGCCCGGGCGTGTCGAGCAGCCAGCCCCCGTCGGGCAGCGCGATGAGCTCTGCCGCAACGGTGGTGTGCCGGCCGCGCTGGTCGTCGTCGCGCCCCTCGCCGGTGCGCTGCACCTCGCGGCCCACCAGTGCGTTCACCAGTGTCGACTTCCCCACACCGCTCGCACCGATGAACGCAACCGTCTGGCCCGGGCCGCAGTGCGACCGCACACCGTCGAGCCCCGCCCCGGTGATGCTCGACACCGCCACGATCTCCACACCGAGCGCCACCCGCGACAGAACCTCGGTCACCTCCCGCACGTAGGCGCCATCCACGGCGTCGGTCTTGGTCAGCACCACCACCGGCTGCGCCCCGCTGTCGAAGGCCAGCACGAGCTCGCGCTCCAGGCGGCGTTCGTTCGGCGGGGCGGTGACGGCGTGCACCAGGAACACAGTGTCGATGTTCGCCGCCACGATCTGCCGAAGTGCGCGTGCCCCCTCGAAGCTGTTGCGCCGGGTGAGGGCACTGCGGCGCTCCTCCACGCTCTCGATGCGCTCGACGGCCGAATCCACGGTCACACGGTCACCCACGGCCACCTCGGTGCCGATGTTGCGCACACGCACCGACCGGCCGTCATCCAGCAGCACGGTGCTCCAGCCGCGGTCGAGCCTGGTCACACGGCCCGGCACGGCGGAACCCCCGTCGTCGCCGGGTGTGACATGTGAATCCATCACTGCGAAACCGTACAGGCGGCCCGGAGCGCGCACGACCGTGCGCATAGCCTTTCGTGTCCCCCGAACACACAAGGACCCCCGTGCTCCGTCGCCTCGCCACCTTCTCCCACCGCCGCCGACGCCTCATGGTGTTCGGCATCTGGATCCCCGCTGTGATCATCGCGGCCGTGCTGAGCGGCGTGGTCGGCAACAGCTTCCGCACCGAGTTCACCCTCCCCGACTCCGACTCGAGCGATGCCAGCGCGCTGCTCGAGAGCGCGAGCCGTTCCGAGGCAGGCATCAACTCGCAGATAGTGGTGAAGACACCGATGACCATCGACGACCCCGCAGTGAAGCAGGCGTTCACCGACGCACTCGCAGAGGTCGCCGCCATCAGCACCACGGAGATCTCCGTGACCGGCCCCTACGAGATGCCCACCCAGGTGAACAGGGACCGCACGATTGCGTTCGCCCAGATCAGCATCCCGCGTTCCGACCGCAACACCTGGCTCCCCATCGCCGACGCCATCCGCGAGGCGAGCGCCCCGCTCGAGACCACCGGTGCCGAGGTTGCCTACGGCGGCGCGATTTTCCAGGAGTTCGAGCTGCCCGAGAGCGAGGCACTCGGCCTTCTCGCTGCGGTGATCATCCTCGTGGTGGCGTTCGGCTCGGTCATCGCGATGGGCCTGCCCATCGGCACCGCGCTGCTCGGCCTGCTCATCGGCTCGTCCCTCGTCACGCTCGTGTCGAACCTGATGTCGATGCCGAACGAGGCCACGTCGATGGTGGCCATGATCGGTCTCGGCGTGGGCATCGACTACGCGTTGTTCATCGTCACCCGCTTCCGTGAGGCCCTCCACGACGGTCTGTCGGTGGAGGAATCCGTGGCCGAGGCCATCGACACCTCCGGACGCGCCGTGGTGTTCGCCGGGATCACCGTGATCGTGGCCCTGCTCGGCCTCATCAGCGTGGGTCTCCCGTTCGTCACCGGTTTCGCAGTGGCCATGGCCATCGGTGTCGCGGTGATGATCGTGGCGTCGGTGTCGTTGCTGCCCGCGCTGCTCTCCATGATCGGCGCGCGCATCGACAGCACCTCGTGGGCCGCCGTGCTCTCGCTCACCGTGGCAGTGGTGGGTGCGATGGTCGCGATCTTCGTGCACTCCCTGCCGGTCGCACTGGCGGGCATCGCGGTTGCGGTGCTGCTGCAGGTGGCACGTCCGTTCGTGCCGGCGCTGCGGGCACCGCTCCCCCACCGCGCCCAGAACAACCACCAGCACACGGTGTGGTGGCGGTGGAGCCGCGTGGTGCAGCGCCGCCCGTGGACGTCACTCAGCATCGCCGTGGTTCTTCTCGGCCTGCTCTCGGTGCCGATGCTGTCGCTGCGGCTCGGCTTCGGTGACGACGGCAACCAGCCGAAGGGCACCGACGTGCGCAAGGCGTACGACCTCATCAGCGAGGGCTTCGGGCCCGGTTTCAACGGCCCGCTGTACGTGGCCATCACCGGTGACGCAGTGGGCGACAAGGAGGCCATCGGCCGCTTCGTGGCCACGGTGGGTGCCACCGATGGCGTGGCGGCAGCCGCACCGGTGCCGGTGCCGTCGGAGGATGTGTCGCTCGTGATCGTTTACCCGACAACCTCCCCGCAGGACGAGGCCACGAGCGATCTCGTGCACTCGCTGCGCGAGGACGTCATCCCGGGAACGGGTGTGGACGCAAAGATCGGCGGTTTCACCGCCGGCGGCATCGACTTCGCCGACTATCTCGGCCAGCGGCTGCCGTGGCTGATCGGCATCGTGCTGGTGCTGTCGTTCGTGCTGCTGATGGCGGTGTTCCGCAGCGTGCTGGTGCCGCTGAAGGCCGTGCTCATGAACCTGCTGTCGGTGGGCTCCGCCTACGGCGTGATCGTGGCGGTGTTCCAGTGGGGCTGGCTCGCCGACATGTTCGGTGTGGGCAAGGCCGGGCCGATCGAGCCGTGGGCACCCATGTTCCTCTTCGCGATCGTGTTCGGCCTCTCGATGGACTACGAGGTGTTCCTGCTGTCACGCATGAAGGAGGAGTACCACCGCACGGGTGACAACTTCACCGCCGTCGCCGACGGCGTGGCGGCCACCGCAAGGGTGATCACGGCGGCCGCACTGATCATGGTGTGCGTGTTCGCGGCGTTCGTTCTGGCCCCCGACCGGCAGCTGAAGCTGTTCGGCATGGGCATGGCCGTGGCCGTGTTCATCGACGCAACCGTGGTGCGCATGATCCTCGTGCCCGCCACCATGGAGCTGCTCGGGGACCGCAACTGGTGGATCCCGAAGTGGCTCGACAGGGTGCTGCCGCGCATCGACGTGGAGGGCAAGCACCACACCCACGTCATCTCCTGACGACCGGGGGCGCCCACCAACCGGCTCCCCGAGAGCCCCTTTCCGGACCTGCTCGGGAAACCCTTGCGCCACAAGGGTTTGCGGGCCGCATGTTGCAAACCCCCCGAAATTGACCTAGCCCTGTCTCCCCATGGCCAAGTCCCTCGTCATCGTCGAGTCGCCCGCGAAGGCGAAGACGATCGCCCGTTACCTCGGTCCGGAGTTCGACGTCCGGCCGTCCGTCGGGCACGTCGCCGACCTCCCCAGCAAGGGCCTGGCAGTGGACGTGGAGAACGGTTTCAAGCCCTCGTACGAGCTCACCGAGCGCGGCCGCAATGTGGTGAAGGAACTGCGCGCCGCCCTGAAGGACGCCGACACCCTCTATCTAGCGACGGATGAGGACCGCGAGGGCGAGGCCATCAGCTGGCACCTGCTCGAGTACCTGAAGCCGAGGGTCCCGGTGCACCGCATGGTGTTCCACGAGATCAACAAGAAGGCCATCGAGGAGGCCGTGGCGAACCCGCGCGGCATCGACTACGGCCTGGTGGACGCCGCCGAGACCCGACGCATCCTCGACCGCCTGTTCGGGTACGAGGTGTCCCCCGTGCTGTGGCGCCGCGTGAACCGCGGCCTGTCGGCCGGCCGTGTGCAGAGCCCGGCGCTCCGTCTCATCGTGGAGAGAGAGCGTGAGCGGTGTGATTTCAAGGCGGCCGACTGGTTCTCCCTCGAGGCCGTGGCCGACACCCAGCCCTCGTTCACCGCGCGTCTGGTGGCACTGAACGGAACACGGGTGGCCACGGGCAAGGACTTCGACGGCAAGGGCCATGCATCACCGCAGGTGTTCGTGCTGTCGGCCGGCCAGGCTGCCGAACTGCTGGCGGGCCTGCGGGGCTCGCAGCTGACCGTGCGCAACAGGGAAGTGAAGAAGTACACCTCGTCACCGAAGGCGCCCTTCACCACCTCCACACTGCAGCAGGAGGGCGGCCGCAAGCTGCGCCTGTCGGCGCGCCAGGTGATGAGCA
>JBMUAQ010000101.1:0-7077 GCA_049454855.1 Ilumatobacteraceae bacterium | reverse complement strand
TGCCCGACAAGCATCCCGTAGGACTTCTCGCCCATCAGCTCGGTGAGCTCGTCGCGGAAGTAGCGGTACGCAGGGTTTTCGCCGACGAAGGCATCGGCTGACTCCGTGCACCACCAGGCGAACTCCTTGCCCCCGTCGCCCCAGTCCCGGCGCTTCCACTCCCGCAGCGTCGACACCACGTGCCCGTTGTCCTCCACGTGGTCCTCGAGTCTCACGGGCACCTGCCAGCACACATCAGGCTTCCAGTCCATCGGGCGCTCGCCTGCCTCCTCCGCCGCGATGTGGAATGCACATCCGGTGCCTCCGGCGAATCCCGGGGGATTGTGGAAGATGCACGCACCGTGCAGGGTACGGGTCTTCGTCTGGCCGTCATCGTCCTTCTCGGTCCAGCCGTTCTTCTTCGCATCAGCGTGGTTGGCCCAGTGCCGGGGCTCGAGGCGCTTGACGTGTTTCGTGACGTTCGACCTGTCCTCGCGGTCGAGGAAGTGAGCGCCGAAACTGCAGCAACCCTGGCTCAGCTCCGGTGTCGGCGTCTCGTGGATGCCGCAGCATCCCATCCCGAAGATGCAGCGGTAGTTGGACGAGAAGAAGGTGGCGTCCACCATCCATGTCCGCTCCTCGTCGGGGTCCTCGAAACTGATCCACTCGTGGGCAAGGTCGTCCTCAGGCACAGGGGAACGCTACTGCCTCGTGCGATGACGGACGCGGTACCCGCACCGTCTTGTTACCGTGGTCTCATGTCGAACAGCGGGCACCGTGACAGCTGCGATGAGGTCGCATCAGAACTCGAGCGACTGTCGGAGAGAATCGGCGACATCTCCATGGCCCTCGTGCGTGACGCGATCGAGCAGGGGAGCGGCCGGCCCGAGGACGACAGGGTGCTGGCCCAGGCCCGCCGCTCGGTTGACAAGGCGGTCGACCTGCTGCGCAGGCTCACCACTCGTTGATCGCGTCGATGAGCGGGAGCAACGGGGCGTACCCGTGCCCGGCGTAATCAAGAACGAGCCTTTCCTTGTCGGTGAAGTCGTTGTCCCGTAACTCGTCCCCGTGCGGACCCGTTCTCTCGAGGGTGCCGTTGCCGAGCAGGTGCGAGAACCCGCTCCGCAGACGCTGCACCTCGGCATCGGGCAGGGCCCGCTCCATCCGCAGCACGAGCCGACCGTCAACGTGTCTCAGGGAGTGGTAGTTCGAGTAGAAGCGGCCGATGTGGGCCGCTGCGTCAGCGGCACTCGTGGTGATGCGGTACAGGCCGGTGTCCTCCCGGGAGATGACGGAATGGGAGAGCAGCGTCGGCATCAGGCCCGCCATGATCGGTTTCCAGAAAGGTCGGTCCGGAGGGTCGAGGAACACGATGGGGGCGGGCACCGAGCGACCTGTCTGCACGAGGGTCAGGAGCTCGAAGGTCTCGTCGAGGGTCCCGAACCCGCCGGGCATGCAGACGAACCCGTGGGACTCCTTCATCAGCATGAGCTTGCGGGTGAAGAAGTAGCGCATCGTCACGTGCTTCTCGTCGTCGACGATGACGGAGTTCGCGGCGGATTCGAACGGGAGGCGGATCGACACGCCGATCGAGCGCTCCCGGCCGGCACCCACCATCCCGGCCTCCATGAGGCCCGGCCCTGCACCCGTCACCACCATGAACCCGTTGTCGGCGAGTCTTGCCGCCACCTCGACACCGAGCTCGTAGATGGGTGTGCCGGCCGAGATGCGGGCCGAACCGAAGATGGTCACCTTGCGTGCGTCCCTGTAGGGGGCGAACATCTCGAAGGCGTCCTCCATCTCGGAGATTGCGGCCGTCGCGATCTTCACGTCGAGCGGTGAGGCGTTGCCGCGCGCGAGATCCGCCACCGACTCCAGGAGACGGAGAAGCTGGCGTCGCTCGGCGGGCGAGCGCGTGGATCCCTCGAGCGCGGCAGAAAGTGCCGCGATCACCGTGGCGGGGTCACGTCCGGGGGCCATCCGTCAGCCGCGTGCCTTGGCCTCGAGGGAGCCGAGAAGATCCTCGAAACTCGCCACGAAGGAGGTGAGGCCCTCGCGTTCGAGTGTCTCGGCCACGTCGTCAGCGCGAATCCCGAGGGACTCCAGCCGGTCCCACACCTCACGTGCGGCGGCCGGGTCGGAGTCGATGGTGCGCGCCGCGTTGCCGTGATCGTCGAATGCCTCCAGGGTCTGGTCGGGAAGGGTGTTGACGGTGTCCGGCCCGATGAGCGAGTCCACGTACAGCGTGTCGGGGTATGCAGGGTTCTTGGTCGACGTCGATGCCCACAGCGGTCTCTGCACGGCCGCACCCAGGGCGACCAGGTCGTCCCAGCCGGGCCCGGCAAAGGTGCTGCGGAACAACCCGTACGCGAGCACTGCCTGTGCGACTGCGGCGCGACCCGGGAGGTGCCGCGCGGCAGGGTCGGCATGCGCCGCAAGCCGGCGGTCGATCTCGGTGTCGACGCGGCTGATGAAGAAACTGGCGACGCCCGCGATTGCGTCCACCGGCAGGCCGGCCCGGGCACGGTCCCGGAGACCTTCGATGTGGGCCTTCATGACCTCCGCGTAGCGCTGCAGCCCGAAGATGAGTGTCACGTTCACATTCGTTCCCTCGGCCACGAGCCTCCGGATTGCCGGGATGCCCTCACGGGTGGCGGGAACCTTGATCATCACGTTCGGTCGGTCCGCGGCATCCCTGAGTGCGAGACCTGCGGACACCGTGCCGTCGGTGTCGCGTGCGAGGCGGGGGTCCACCTCGACACTCACGAAACCATCAGTGCCCCTGCTGGCTGAGTGGAGCGGGGCAAAGACATCGGCGGCAGCCCTGATGTCGGAGAGCACGAGCTGCCAGTAGGCCTCCTCGGGAGAGACACCCGATGCGAGGAGGGAATGGAACTCCGTGTCGTAGTCGTTGCTGCCCTGGATGGCCTTCTGGAAGATGGTCGGGTTCGAGGTGAGGCCACGGACCCCGCGACGCACGAGTGAGTCGAGATGACCCGAGGTGAGGTAGCCGCGCTGGAGATTGTCGAGCCAGGGGCTCTGTCCCTGTTCCTCGTGGAGCGAGACGAGACGGCCGGTCATCGCGAGGTGGCGCTGCGGACGGCCGCCGTCACCGCCTCGACATTCATCCCGAGCTCCTCGAGCACGCGTCCGCCGGGCGCGCTGGCACCGAAACGGTCGATGCCCAGGGGCACATCCGCCCAACGATCCCATCCGAAGGTGGTGCCCGCCTCGACGCTCACGACGGGTACGCCCGGGGGGAACACCGATTCCTTGTACGACCGCGACTGGCTCTCGAAGATGTCCCAGGAGGGCATGGAGACGACGTTCACCGGCAAACCCTCGGATTCGAGTCTCTCGGCCGCACGGACAGCGAGTCCGACCTCGCTGCCGGTGGCGACGATGACAGCCCGTGCACCGTTCCGCTCCCTGATGGTGGCCGCTCCGGTCCTCACCGCAGAGCCGTCCGTGACGCTGTCGACGTTCTGTCGTGACAGCACGAGCACGGTCGGGCCCTCGGAGTCGACCGCAGTTCTCCATGCTGCGACCGTCTCGTTGGGGTCGGCCGGACGGATGACACGCAGCCCCGGCATCGCGCGCAGCGATGCCAGTTGCTCCACAGGTTGGTGCGTCGGGCCGTCCTCACCGACGCCGACGGAGTCGTGACTGAAGACGAAGACGCACTTGGCCCGCGAGAGTGCCGCGAGCCTGATCGCCGGTCGCATGTAATCGGCGAAGACAAAGAACGTCCCGCCCACGGGGAGGAGTCCCCCGTGGAGGGCCATCCCGACGAGTGCCGCGCCCATCGCGTGCTCGCGAATGCCGTAGTACACCTGACGACCGCCGGGGTTGGTGCGCGAGAACGGATTCTTCCCGTCGATCTTCGCCCCGGTGTTGCCCGTGAGGTCGGCCGCTCCGCTCAGCACCCACGGGAGGACGTCCTTGCTCGCCTCCAGTGCCTTCTGGAACGCCTGCCTCGTGGCGAGGTTGGTGTCGCCGTCGAAGCGGGGGAGGAGGTCCTGCCAGCCCGGCGGAGGATCGGCGCGCATCCCGTCGTCGGCCTGCCGGCGCGATGCACCGCGGGCCGCAGCTGCACGCGCTCTGACGTGGGAGCGGTACTCCTGCACCACCTGCTCGGGGGCCCAGAACGGTTCGTCGGGGATTCCCATCACTGCCTTGGTGGCGGTGACATGCGCAGCCGTGAACGGGTTGCCGTGCGCCTCGTGCGAGTCGGTGAGGTCGGGGGAGGGGTGACCGATGTGGGTGCGCATGCGCACCAGCGTCGGACTTCCCGTGTGGGCCGCGGCGCGGTTGAGGACCTCCTCGATCGCGTCCAGGTCGTCGCCGGGCTCACCAGCGTCGATCACGTTCCATCCGTACGAGCGGAAACGCATGATGACATCGTCGGAGCACGACAGGTCGGTGCCACCGTCGATGGTGATCTCGTTGTCGTCGAAGATGCACACGAGCCGGTCGAGACCCAGATGCCCGGCAAGGGAGGCTGCCTCGTGGCTGATGCCCTCCATGAGGCAGCCGTCGCCCGCGATCACCCACGTGCGGTGGTCGACTGCACCACCGTGCACGGCGCGCAGATGTGCCTCTGCGATCGCCATGCCGACCGCGTTCGCGAAACCCTGGCCCAGGGGGCCCGTGGTGACCTCCACCCCTGCCGTGTGCCCGGCCTCGGGATGGCCCGGTGTCGCCGATCCCCATTGACGGAAGCTGCGAAGGTCATCCATCGACAGACCGAAGCCCGCAAGGTGGAGCATCGCGTACTGCAGGATCGATGCGTGACCGCCCGAGAGGATGAAGCGGTCCCGGTCGAACCAGGCCGGGTCGTCGGGGTCGAATCTCATCACCCTGCTGTAGAGCACATGGGCAAGCGGAGCAAGGGCCATTGCGGTGCCCTGGTGGCCGCTCCTTGCTGCCAGCGGGGCGTCCATTGCGAGGCCACGCACGATGGCGACCGCCTTCTTGTCGGTGTCAGCGGAGAGTCGTGATGCCACGTACGGACTGTAATCCGCGCCACGCGGCGGTCACGTGTAGGTCCCCGTCGAGGGCGACGAGCGAAACCTCGTTCCCGACGGTGGCGCCAAGGGACGCGTCGGTTCCGATCACGCGTCCGGGGTTCACTGTGGCGGCACGGAGCGCCGTCTCGAGATCGACCCCGCAGACCGACACCACGTTGCGGACGCACTCGGCAAGGCATCTTCCCGATCCCGCGAGGGTCCCGTCGGACAGCCTGGGGGCACCATCGCGGACGGTGACTCCACGCGACCTCGACCATGAGTCGTTCCACGCCACGGAGTCGGACACGAGACAGACACGGCCCGGGGCTGCGGCAAACACCATCCTCACGGCGTCCGGCGAAACGTGCACGAGGTCGGCGATGAGGCCGAGCGAGACCCTCGTGTCGACAAGTGCGCGGAGTGCCATCGCGAAGTCCCTGTGGTGCACACCGGGCATCGCGTTGAAGAGATGGGTCACCATGGTGGCACCGGCAGACAGGGCTGCCTCCCACTGCGCCTCGTCGGGAGCGGTGTGCCCGAGGGAAACAGCCACGCCGAGTGTGCGGAGCAGGGCCACGAGTGCAGGTGAGTCGGGGTGCTCGGCACCGACTGTCATGAGCCTCAACGCGGCGGCACCGCTGACCGATGCATCCGGGACAACCCGCCTGGCCCATTCGGGATCGGGCGGGATGACACGGGAACTGTCGTGTGCGCCGTGCCTGGTCCCGAGAAACGGACCCTCCATGTGCACACCGAGACACCCGTTGTCGGCGCCCATCAGGTCACTGACGACCGTTGCGCGGCTGTGCAGCCTGTCGGTTGAGTCGGTGACGACGGTGGCCAGCCAGTGCGTGGTGCCCCGCTCGATCAGGAGCGAGTCGAGTCTCGACATGCGGACGGGGTCCAGATCGGCGCAACTGACGTCATCGAAGCCGTTCATCTGGATGTCGACAAAACCGGGGGAGACGATCTCGTGGTCCCACGGACCGTCGTGGGGCTCTGCCGATTCCAGCACGCCGTCAACGACGGTGAACCTGTGGCCGTCCCTCAGTTCGTGACCGTCGAAGAACCGTCGTGCGGTGAACGAGTGTCGGTTGGTCGTCGGCACGGCTCGCACCGTACCGAAACATCAGGCGGCGCGGGCACCCGTCTTCGGGGCGAGCCTGACATCGGAGAAACGGAGCTTCACGAGGCGGCAGGCGGACAGGACCCTGATGACCCACCAGCCCGGGTCGATCTCCGTGCGTCGGTGGGAGAGCCGCGGCGACGACGGTGCGGCGTGGTGGTTGTTGTGGAGACCCTCGCCCATCGTGCAGAAGGCGAGCCACTGGAGGTTCGTGGCCTGGTTTGCGTACGGCCGCTTGCCGAAGTGGTGCCCCATCGCGTTCACCGCTGCAGAACCTGCGAGATACGCATTGGCATGGATGAAGGCTGCGAGGAAGCCGGCCAGCGGACCCATCACCACCATGAGGAATGCGATGCCGATGACAAGGCCGATGTACGAACGGTTGAAGATCGCACGGTCCCACGCATCGTCCTTGATGTCGCGCGTGTACTTGTCGAGCAGGTCGGGGTCACGCAGCGCGGCCCGGTAGAGGGCCACGTTCTTCATCTGGACATGCCGCCAGCCGAGCACCACGGGTGAGTGGGGGTCGTCCTCGGTGTCGGTGAAGGCGTGGTGCTTGCGGTGGACGGCAACCCATTCGCGCGACTTGATGCCCGTGGTGAGCCACAGCACCATGCGGAAGAACACGCTGAGTGGCTTGGTCACGGTCATCGCCCGGTGGCTGAGCGCCCGGTGGAGAAACACTGTGGTGGCGATGTTGGCGAGCACGGTGACCGCAAGACCGGCGACCGTGGCTGTGAGAAGAGTTCCGAGGAAGTCCGACATGCCCGTACCCTAGACCACTACCTACTGGTAGGTAGGCACTTTGCACAATGTCGCTAGGTTTTTCCCGTGGCCGAAATCGACCCCTCCGGACTGCGCAGCACCAGGGACATGGTGCTGGACGAAGCAGTGCGCTGTTTTGCCGAGAAGGGCTATGACGGGACCTCGCTGAACGACATCGCTGCCGGGGTCGGCATCCGC
>JBMUAQ010000100.1:0-7079 GCA_049454855.1 Ilumatobacteraceae bacterium | reverse complement strand
CCCCTCCACACGGGCCGGGAGCTGTCCCCCCCCCCCCTAACCGCCCCCCCGCGCCCCCGCCGGGGGCGGGGCCGCGGGTGCGGTCACGTTCGGGGTGTCAGCTGCAGCCGCTGGTGGAGCCGCAGCTCGGGCACGCGTGGCACGAGCCCGCACGCTGCATCTGCACGCCGCACATCATGCACATCGGTGCATCGATGTTGGTGCGCTGGATGCCGTGCGGAGCGGAGTGGTCGCTGACGGGTGCCGTCGGTGCCGTGCCGAGCTCGATCGACTCCGCCAGTTCCTGGGCGGTCGGGATCGTCTTCGGGTCGGGCACGATGTCGGTCCCGTTGCTGGTCTCGACCACGGTCTCCTCCACACCCGGCAGGGTGGGCTGGATGCGCTCGTCACGGCTGTAGATGCCGAGCTCGGCACGCTCGTCGTAGCTCATGTACTCGAGCGCCAGGCGGCGGAAGAGGTAGTCCATGATCGAGTTCGCGATGCGGATGTCCGGGTCGTCGGTCATGCCGGCGGGCTCGAAGCGCATGTTTGTGAAGGCCTCGACGAACGCCCGCAGCGGCACGCCGTACTGGAGGCCGTACGAGATGGACTTCGCGAACGCATCCATGATGCCGCTCAGCGTGGAGCCCTGCTTCGACACGGTGAGGAACAGCTCGCCGGGGCGGCCGTCCTCGTACTCGCCGATGTTGGCAAAGCCCTTGCAGTCCGCGACACGGAACTCGAACGTGCGGCCACGGCGCGAGCGCGGCAGCTTCTGGCGCACCGGCTGGGTGACCACACGCTCGACGACACGCTCCACCACCTGGGTGGCGGCACCGGCGGCAGCGCCCGCACCGGCGGCGGTGTCGGCGCTGTCGTCGTCCTTCTTCGCGGTGCTGAGCGGCTGGGCCACCTTGCAGTTGTCGCGGTAGATGGCGACGGCCTTGATGCCGAGCTTCCAGGACAGCAGGTGCAGTTCCTCGACGTCCTCGACGCTGACGTCCTCGGGCATGTTCACGGTCTTCGAGATGGCACCCGAGATGAACGGCTGCACAGCACCCATCATCCGAACGTGACCCTCGTAGTGGATGGTGTTGTCGCCCATGGAGCAGGCGAACACCGACACGTGGCTGGCCTCGAGGTGCGGCGCGCCGAGGATCGACTTGTTCTCGTCGATGTAGGCGATGATGTCGTCAACCTGCTGCGGGCGGTAGCCGAGACGGCGCAGTGCGCGCGGGATCGTCTGGTTGACGATGCTCATGGTGCCGCCGCCGACCAGCTTCTTGATCTTCACGAGACCGAGGTCGGGCTCGATGCCGGTGGTGTCGCAGTCCATCATGAGGCCGATCGTGCCGGTGGGCGCGAGCACGGAGGCCTGCGCGTTGCGCACGCCGTACTCCTCGCCGTCACGCACGGCGGCATCCCATGACTCCTGACCGGCGACCAGCAGGTCGCTCTGCACAACGTCGGCGTTCTCGATCTGCGAGTGCGCGTCGCGGTGCATCCGCAGCACGTTCAGCATGTGCTGCTCGTTCTCGGCGAAGCCGGCGAACGGTCCCATGCGGCTGGCGGTGCGCGCGCTGGTGGCGTACGCGTGGCCCGTCATGAGCGACGTGAGCCCTGCTGCCCATGCACGGCCCTCCTTGGAGTCGTACGCGTGGCCGAGGGCCATGAGCAGGGCGCCGAGGTTCGCGTAGCCGATGCCGAGCTGGCGGAACTTGCGGCTGTTCTCGCCGATCTTCTCGGTCGGGTAGTCGGCGCGGCCGACGAGGATCTCCTGGGCGGTGAAGATCACCTCGACCACGTGGCGGTACGCCTCGACGTCGAAGCGGTCGTCGTCATCGAGGAACTTGAGGAGGTTCAGCGACGCGAGGTTGCACGCCGAGTTGTCGATGTGCATGTACTCCGAGCACGGGTTCGAGCCGTTGATGCGACCGGATGCGTGCGCGGTGTGCCACTTGTTGATGGTGGTGTCGAACTGCAGACCCGGGTCGGCGCACTCCCATGAGGCCTGGGCGATCTGGCGCCACAGGTCGCGGGCGCGCACGGTCTTCACGGTCTCGCCGTTCGTGACGGCGACGAGGTTCCAGTCGCGGTCCTCGACGACGGCCTGCATGAACTCGTCGGTGACGCGCACGGAGTTGTTGGCGTTCTGGTACTGGATGCTGAACGAGTCGGAACCGTCGAGGTCCATGTCGAAGCCGGCGTCACGCAGAACGCGCGCCTTGCGCTCCTCCTTCACCTTGCACCAGATGAACTCCTCGATGTCCGGGTGATCGGCGTTGAGGATGACCATCTTCGCGGCGCGACGGGTCTTGCCGCCCGACTTGATGGTGCCGGCCGACGCGTCGGCGCCGCGCATGAACGACACCGGGCCGCTCGCGGTGCCGCCGCCCTCGAGACCCTCGAAGCTGGAGCGGATGCGCGACAGGTTGATGCCCGAGCCGGAGCCACCCTTGAAGATGACGCCCTCCTCGCGGTACCAGTTGAGGATCGCCGACATCTTGTCCTCGACGGCGAGGATGAAGCACGCGCTCGCCTGCTGCGGCACGCCCTTCACACCGATGTTGAACCACACCGGGCTGTTGAACGCCGCGCGCTGGGTGATGAGGATGTACTTCAGCTCGTTGCGGAATGCCTCGGCCTCCTCCGCGCCGGTGAAGTAGCCGCCCTCGAGACCCCAGTCGGCGATCGTGTCGGCGACGCGGTCGACGACCTGGCGCATGCTGTTCTCGCGCTCGGGCGTTCCGGGCGTGCCGCGGAAGTACTTCTGCGCGACGATGTTCGTGGAGTTCAGCGACCACGACACGGGGAACTCGACGCCGAGCTGCTCGAACGCGACGGTGCCGTCCTTCCAGTTGGAGATGCGCGCATCACGGCGCTCCCATGCCACCTCGTCGTACGGGTGCACGCCGGGTGTGGTGAAGAACCGGCCGATGCCGATGGAGAGACGGTCGGGTGCGAGTGACATGGTTTCCTTCTTCTTTACGTTTCGTTCAGTTGTGGTCGGTTCGTGGGGTCGGCGCAGTCGGCGGAGTGATGTTCCCCCAACCACAAGATGTTGTGGGTGACCCTTCCCCCGTGCGGTGTCACCCACAAGTGGTTGGATGATTACAGCAGAGTAACTACACCCGTGTCAACGATTTCCCCAGCCCCCCGCCGCCGGGATTCCTGGCCCCTCCCTGGGCCCTGTCGGTAGTACGGCGGTGGCCCGGACCACAGGTTCAGGACTGCCCCGACTCGAGGCCGGATCGGTCCCACCTCCCATCAGCCGCAACCCGGGTCCACCCCCGACTACGGCGCGCAAGATACGTGGCATCCACTGTGGATTGGAAGTGGACAGCGATGTGAATTGGAGGAAAGTTCTGTGGATTTGACCCCCGTTTCCCGTGGATTGTACTGGGGGAATCCTGTGGGAAGACCCGCCCTCTCTGTGGACGGCCGCGCAGTCGGGGCGGACCCGCCTCAGATTGCCTGCAGAGTGACGGGAATCGCGTTCAGGGCCGCGTTCCCCGACAACGGGTCGAGCGTGCGGTCGTCGGTGAGGATGTTCGAGTTCACGCCCGCCTTCTCGGCGGCGACCGCCATGCGCGTGCCCGGCACGTTGTGGCCCCACCCGTGGGGAAGGCTCACCACGCCGCGGCGCACGGAGTCCGTGACCTCGGCGGTGACATCCACCGAGCCGACACGGCTCGTGATGCGCACCACCGACCCGGTGGACACACCGAGACCCGCGGCATCGTCGGGGTGCACGTGCAGCGTGCAGGAGAGCGAACCCTTTGTGAGCACGCGGATGTTGTGCATCCAGCTGTTGTTCGACTTCAGGTCGCGCCTGCCCACGAGCAGCACCCCTGCAGACTCCATCTCGGCCTTCTTCTGCACGAGCCGCTCCATCTCACCGAGGAACAGCGATGGCGCGATGTCGATGCGGCCGGTCGGTGTGCGCAGTGCCTCGGGAAGGCGCGGCTCGAGCGGACCGAGGTCGACACCGTGCGGGTTGTCGAGCAGCTTCTGCAGGCTAAGTCCCCCGGGGTTCGCGCCGAATCCTGCACCGTACGGGCCGGTCTGCAGCATGAGATCGATCTGGCGCGCCGGACCGACCCGTCCGTCCTTGCTGAGCAGGTCGAAGATCTCCTCGGCGTCGCGTCCGTGCACGGGCGAGCCCGCGGTGGCGACTGCGGCACCGATCGACTGTCGCAGCATGGCGTCGTCGATCACCTGCGGATCGGTGCCGGCCGGCATCCCCTGGAGGATCGCGCCGAGCCGCACCAGTATCTCCCACTCGTCGGGCTGGCCGTCGTCCAGCGGGAACACACGCTCGCTGAAGTTGGCCACGTTGCGCACCGCGTACACGTACAGGCCCACGTCGTAGTGCTCCTTCTGCAGCGCCGACGGCGCGGGGAGGATCACGTCGGCGTGGCGCGACGTCTCGTTCAGATAGATGTCCACCGACACCATGAACTCGAGCGACGCGAGCGCGGCATCCAGCTGCCTCGAGTGCGGTGTGGACATCACCGGATTGCCGGACAGGCAGATGAAACCGCGCACCTGTCCCTCGCCCGGGGTCGTGATCTCCTCGGCGAGGATCGCCACCGGGTACTCCCCCATGGCCTCGGGCTTCCCGCTCACACGGCTGTGCCCGCGGCCGATGGCGAAGCCCTTGCCTCTGCCTCCCTGACCGCGTGTGGTGGCGCTGCCAGTCGCGGGCATCGTGAACATCGCACCGCCGCGGCGGTCGAGATTGCCCGTGAGCAGGTTGATCGCATCGATCAGCCACGCGTTCAGTGTGCCGAACTCCACCGCGTTCACGCCGATGCGTCCGTACACGGCCGCGGTCGGCGCGGCCGCGATCTCACGCGCGAGAGTGCGGACCGTGG
The DNA here is from genome assembly GCA_049454855.1 of Ilumatobacteraceae bacterium. Classification (GTDB taxonomy): domain Bacteria; phylum Actinomycetota; class Acidimicrobiia; order Acidimicrobiales; family Ilumatobacteraceae; genus UBA2093. Next base: position 2,223 of record JBMUAQ010000100.1, on the reverse strand, counting down.
GCGCGGCGACACCCGTTGCCCTCTCCACCGACTCCGGTGTGAGCGCAGCGGTGGCGGCTCGCAGCTCCTCGATGCCGTCGGTGATTGATGCAAGCCGCGGCTCGACCGTCACCAGGTTCTCTGCAAACAGCACGTTGATCACCGCGGCGAGCAGCAGGCCGTCGGTCCCGGGCTTCACATCAATCCACTGGTCGCTGTTGTCGGCGGTCTTCGTGCGGCGCGGGTCGATGGTGACCACCTTCCCGCCGCGCGCCCGGATCGCCTCGATGCGGCCGGGGAAATCGGGGGCGGTGCACAGGCTCCCGTTCGACTCGTACGGGTTGGCACCGAGCAGCACGAGGTAGTCGGTGCGGTCGATGTCGGGCACGGGAATGCTCTGCGGCGTGCCGAACATGTAGCCGCCGGCCACGTGCTTCGGAATCTGGTCGACGGTGGACGCGCTGAACTTGTTGTGCGACCCCATCGAGCGGTACACCACGCTGTTGTAGAGCATCGAGCCGAGGTTGTGCGCGCCGGGGTTGCCGCCGTACACGGCGAGTGCGTCACGGCCGTGACGTTCGATGACACCCGAGAGCCCGGCCGCCACCGCCTCCCATGCCTCGTCCCACGACACCTCCACATGCACGCCGTTCTTCCTCACGAGCGGCCTGCGCAGACGGTCCGGGTCCTCGTGCAGCTGCTTGAGCGTGCTGCCCTTCGGACAGATGAACCCGTGGCTGAACACGTCGTTGCGGTCACCGCGGATGCGCACCACCTGCTCCCCGGGGCCGACCGTGATCTCGAGACCGCATGTTGCCTCGCACAACGGGCACGTCCTGATGGCGGTCCTGGTGGCATCGGATGCGGGAGCAGTCGTCATGCCCACACCCTGCCACGACCGGCGTGCGGTGTCACGTTCGTACACTCGGTGTGTGCAGCGTTTCGGCCCCCTCCAACCCGGCACGGTCACCGACGCCATGGGCTTCGCCACGCGCGAGAGGGCCCAGAGACCCGGGGCCCACGTGGAGATCTGCATGATCACCACCACCGACGGCGTCACCGCGGTGGGGAACCAGTCGGCCCCGCTCGGGGGCCCCGAGGACCAGGCGATACTCCGTGCATGGCGCCAGAACTGCGACATCGTGCTGGTTGGTGCCGGCACGGTGCGCAAGGAGGGCTACGGACTCCCGGGCAGGCCCGACCTGCAGATCGCGGTGGTCACGGAGTCGTGCAGCCTCGACTGGACGGTGCCGCTGTTCGCATCGGGCCGCGGCATCATCGCCACATCCCACGGCGCACCGCAGGTTCCCGTCAGGTCGCTGCGCGCGGGCGACGGAGCCGTCGATCTCAGTGGCATCATCAGGCTCATTCACGATGACCTCGGTGCATCCGTGGTGCACGTGGAGGGAGGTCCAACGCTGAATGCCGCCCTGCTCGGGGCCGACCTCGTGGATGCGATCAATCTCACGTTCTCACCGCGTCTCGCCGGGCCGCACGGAGGCGATCCCATCGTCACGGCGTTCGCGGGTCCCCGCGGGTTCGCGTTGGTGGACGCAGCGCGCGACGGCGACTTCGTGTTCACCCGCTACGAGCGGGCGCGCTAGCCCTTCTTCAGCAGGGCGAGCTCGCGGCGGAAGTCGGCCGCGTCATCGAAGTTCTTGTACACGCTCGCGAAGCGCATGTAGGCAACCTCGTCGGTGCCCCTCAGCAGCTCGAGCACACAGTGACCCACGAGCGACGAGGTGATCTCGTTGCCTGCCGCCGCCTCGAGCCGCACGGCATCCTCCACCTGCTCGGCCAGAACCTCGACCTGGGCATCATCCACCGGACGGCCCTTGCAGGCGGAGCGGATGCCCTCGGCGACCTTCGCGCGGTCGAACGGCTGGCGCCCACCCGTGCGTTTCAGCACCATGAGCGGCGCACCCTCGAGGCGTTCGTACGTGGTGAAGCGGTACGAGCATTCGGGGCACGACCGGCGTCGACGGATGGCTGCGCCCTCGTCAGCGGCACACGGGACAATGCACGTCCCACACTGTAGGACGGATCACGGTTCCGTGCCGTCCAATCGCTGTGTCGATCAGGGGATGCGGATGACCTGGCCGACCTCGATGTCGACACCGTTGATGCGCGCCATCTCGTACACGAGCTCGGAGATGCTCCCGCTGGGCACGTACTCACGGGCGATCGACCACAGGGTGTCGCCGGACTCGACCACGTGGGTGCGGGGCACGGTCTCGAGGTTCG
>JBMUAQ010000099.1:0-7103 GCA_049454855.1 Ilumatobacteraceae bacterium | reverse complement strand
GCAGGTTCACCGGCAGGGAGTACACGCTGCCTCGCACTGTTGCCTTCACGCGGTGGTTGTAGGGCACCATCTCGCCCCAGCGGTTCACGTACTCCCACACGCGTGCCTCGCCCGTGTGGAAGATGTGAGGGCCGTACACGTGCACCATGACCCCGTTCGGGTCGCGCTCAGTGTGCGCGTTGCCGGCCACGTGCGTGCGCTGGTCGAGGACGGTGCTGGCGATGCCGGCCTCTGCGAGCTCGCGGGCCACGACCGCACCGGAGAAACCGGCGCCGACGATGACGATGGGGGCTGTCACCCCCGAGACGCTAGTGGCCGAGCCATGGTGCGCAGAGACCGTCGAGGTCGCGCACCTGGATGAGGTCGCGGTTCTCCCACGTCACCTTGTTGTGCGGGTCGGGTCGCAGCTTGAACACCCGGAACGACATCTCGGTGGTGTCCACCGACAGGATGCGCCCGATCAGCGGGTCGCCGAGCCCGAGCAGGATCTTCAGGGTCTCGAGCGCCTGGATGGAACCGACGATGCCGGGCAGCACGCCGAGCACGCCCGCCTCCGCGCACGACGGTGCGAGCTCCGCGGGCGGCGGCTCGGGCACCATGTCGCGGTACGTCGGGCCCTCCTTCGGGTGGAACACCGACACCATCCCCTCGAAGCGGAAGATGCTGCCGTGCACCACCGGGATGCCGAGCTTCACGCTGGCATCGTTCAGCAGGTAGCGACTGGGGAAGTTGTCGGCTCCGTCGACCACGACGTCGTATCCCGACATGATGTCCATGATGTTCGACGCGTCGAGACGCGTGTCGTAGGTGACCACCTTGACATCGGGGTTCAGCTTCGAGAGCGTCTGTCGCGCGGACTCCACCTTGCGCTGGCCCACCCTGTCGAGGTTGTGCAGGATCTGTCGTTGCAGGTTCGACTCGTCCACCTCGTCCATGTCGACGATGCCGATCGTGCCCACGCCCGCGGCGGCGAGATAGAGGGCAGCCGGCGAGCCGAGGCCGCCCGCACCGAGCATCAGAACCTTGCTCTCCAGAAGCTTCGCCTGGCCCTCCACGCCCACCTCGGGCAGCAGCAGGTGGCGCTGGTACCGGTTGCGCTGGTCGGCGGTGAGGGTCACGGGCTGGCGCCAGGCGCGGCCCTCGTCCTTCCACTTCCCGAAACCGCCGGCCATCGAGAGCACGTTCGTGTAGCCGAGCTCCTGCAGTGTCTTCGCCGCGAACGCGCTGCGCACGCCCCCGGCGCAGTACACGACAATCTCCTGGTCGCGGTCGGTGGCCTTGCCCTCGATCTGTGCCTCGAGGTGCCCGCGCGGGATGTGCAGGGCCCCGGGCAGTGCGCCCTGGTCGTACTCGTCAGGCTCACGCACGTCGAGCACGAGCACGTTGCCTGCAGCGATGCGGGCCTCAGCGTCGGCGGGGGTGATCTCGGTGATCTGGCCCTTTGCCTGGGCCAACAGGTCGCGGAACGATGCCATGGCGAAAACCCTACCGAGAAGGTCGGGATTTGCCTCAGGCCGGGTCCGCACCCCCTGCGGCAGCCACGATGGCCCGCAGCGCGGGGGTGATCGAGGCCTGCAGCACCGTGTGGGCCACGTGGTCCATCTCCGTGGGACCCCCGTTCACGATCACCACCTGCGCTCCCGCGGCGCGCGCCCGGTACACCGCCTGGTTCGCGGGCGACACCGCGAGGGTGCTGCCCACGGCCAGCATGAGGTCGCATGTCTCGGCGGCGGTGAACGCGCCGTTCACCACCTCGGGCACGAGTGCCTCACCGAACAGGATCGTGTCGCTCTTCACGATGCCACCGCACACCTCGCAGCGGGGGTCCTCCTCGCCCGCCTTCACGCGGCTGATGAACTCGTCCATCGGCCGACGGTCCTCGCAGTCCCAGCAGTGACCCGTCACCACGGTGCCGTGGAGTTCCCACACCATGTCGTCGGGAACACCTGCGCGCTGGTGGAGACCGTCGACGTTCTGTGTGACGACCGCGTGCAGTTTGCCCATGCGGTGGATGTCGGCGACCGCGAGATGGCCACCGTTCGGTTCGAGCTCGCGACCCCAGTTGCGCACCCGACCCTGCCATGCGGCCTTCCGCACCTCCGGGTCCCCCAGGTAGTAGCGGATGTCGGAGGTCTTCTCGGCGAGCGGGTTCTTCGTCCACACGCCGTTCGGACCGCGGAAGTCGGGGATCCCTGAGTCCGTCGAGATGCCCGCACCGGTGAACACCACCACCCGCTGCGCCACGCGCAGCATCGCCGCGATCCCGGCCACGACATCGTGCGGAAGGTTCTCCTCGTACATGCTCCGCGAAGTATGCCCCATTGCACACATCGTTGCCCGGAAAGGAACCCAATGAACCGCACACCACGTCCCCCGGAACCGGTCATCCTCCCCGCCGACGGGGTCATCACCCTCGCGCGCTGGCCCGACCCCGTGGTGGAGTCCGTCGGCCACCCGGTGCGAAGCGAGTACGTGGAGCGTTTCTGGCTGGGTGTTCTCGGGCCCACCGCCACCTGGCTCCTGCGGCGCTGCAGCGACGAGGTGCTTCTCGCCGACTCCCCAGTCCGGGTCGATCCTGCCGTGCTGGCGGCCTCGCTCGGTCTCGTGCACCATGCGGGCCGCCACAATCCGTTCTCGCGCGGCTTCGGGCGGTGCGTCATGTTCGGGCTCATGCGCAGCACAACGGGTCCGTCGGGTCCGTTCCTCGCCGTCCGCACGGTGGTTCCGCCGCTCACCGCACGCCACGTGGCGCGGCTGCCCCATGAGCTGCAGGTTGCCCACTCCGACTACCTCCACTCGTGCGGTGGGGTGGTAAGCGTGAAGGGGTGAAACTGCGCATCTTCGTCGAGCCCCAGCAGGGCGCCTCGTACGCCACACTTCTCAAGGTGGCCACGGCCGCGGAGTCGAACGGGTTCGACGCCTTCTTCCGCAGCGACCACTACCAGAAGATGGGCTCGCACGTGAGCGGACTCCCCGGCCCCTCGGATGCATGGGTCACCCTCGCGGGCCTCGCCCGTGACACCCGCACCATCCGTCTCGGCACGCTCGTGAGCTCGGCCACCTTCAGGCATCCGGGTGTGCTCGCCATCTCCGTCGCGAACGTCGACGAGATGTCGGGCGGGCGCGTGGAACTCGGGCTCGGCGCCGGCTGGTACGGGGTGGAGCACACGAGCCATGCAATCCCGTTCCCGCCGCTCGGCGACCGGTTCGGCATGCTCGAGGACCAACTGGCCATCATCACCGGCATGTGGGCCGCGCCGGAAGGTTCCATGTTCACCCATGCGGGCACGCACCACTCCGTCACGGACTCCCCTGCGCTGCCCAAGCCCGTGCAGTCCAGGGTGCCGATCGTCATCGGCGGTGGCGGCCCGCGCCGCACGCCCCGCCTCGCGGCAACCTTCGGCTCGGAGTTCAACCTCCCGTTCCAGTCGAGGGAACGGTTCGTCGAGCAGTGCGACCGCGTCCGGGCTGCGTGCGACACCATCGGTCGCGACCCCGGCACCATGACATGGTCGGTGGCACTCGTTGTGTGCGTGGGCGAGAACGACGCCGAGATCGCGCGGCGTGCCGCCGCAATCGGGCGTGACCCGGAGGAGCTGCGCGAAAACGGCGTGTGCGGCACCCCGGCCGAGGCGGTGGAACGGCTCCGCGAATGGTCAGCAGTGGGCGCGGACCGCGTCTACCTGCAGGTTCTCGACCTGTCCGACACCGACCATCTCGCGCTCGTTGCGCGGGATGTGATGCCGCACGTCTGACATCCCGGGGCGCTCGTCAGTCGATGCGTGCCCACAGGGAGCCGTCGGACGACTTGCCGTCGACCGATGCCCTGCCGTACTTGCGCGGGTACTTGTAGTCCGTCGACATCGCGAAGTACGTGGAGAGATCGCGCGACAGACACGCAGGACCCTTCTCTATCTGGATCTTGTGCAATGCACCCGGCACCAGGGCCGACTCCAGCGGCACGACGATCTGCTGGCGCTTGCCCTTCGTGGACGCCGCGACGAGACCTGTGGTGGCGATCGGCAGGCCGATGTCGGTGGTGAGCGACACCCGCACGCAGAGCTCGTCGAGCGTGGTGGTCTCGGTGGCCGGGGTGAGCGCACCGATCGACGTGCTCTCCAGCAGCAGTTCGATGGTGTCGATCGTCTTGCCGACCGCGGTGAAACCCTGGCGGAGCTTCTCGGTCATCGTGACCTTGCGGCTGTTGTTCACAGTGAGGTCCACGGGCGGCGTGCCCCAGATGCAGTACTGGGCACCCGAGGGGTCCTCACACGGCCCGAGGCCCTTCTTGCGTGACTCCGGCACCGTGGACGGCACGGGCAGGGTGATCACACTCGCCACAGGAGCGATGGGGATCGTGGTCGTGGTGGTCGTGGTGGTCGTGGTGGTCGTCGTAGTGGTGGTCGGGGCGGCTGTCGTGGTGGTGGGTACCGCCTCGCTGCTGCCGCACGCCGGCAACAGCAGAACCGCCACGCCAACGAACGCGGTCGTTGTTCTCGATCTCATTTCACGATCACCGTCTTCCAGATTGTTCTCGACCCCGACTGGCCGCGTGCGGTGAGTCTGATCGTCACCTGTGTGCCCGAGGGGAGGTTCTTGATGGCGCACGAGAGGTTCGAGGCCTTGGCACAGTTCTTCAGCGATGCCTTCACGTCGAACTTGACGTTCTTGCCGAGCGTGTCACTCGCCTTCCACGTGAGCGAGATGAGCCCGGTCTTTGCACTCGCCGCGATCGCTTTCAGCGACAACCGCCCCACGGTCACCTTCCCGCCGCCGGTGACCTTCACCGACCCGAAATCACTGGTGAACTGTTTCGTGGCGCCCATCGCCACCACGGCCGCGTAGCACCACGTGGCCTTGCCCTTCACCGCCGGGACACGGAACGTCCCCTTCGGCCGGTGCTCGAGGTCTGCGGCCTCGAGCTTCGACCATGTCTTCCCGCCCACCGAGCACTGCAGGTAGTAGTAGTCAACGTTGGCCGCGTCGATGGAGGACGGCGCCATGGTGACCACCAGGTCGGACCCCGTCATCTTCCCGCCCAGCTCGGGCGACTCAGGCAGGCCGGCGAGGGTCCGCACATTGAAGGTCTTCTCGCGCGTGCCGGCTGCATTCGTGCCCGTGGCGACCAGCGTGTGGGTGGCCCTGCGCGGCAGACCCGAGAACACACAGGTGGTGTCTGCATTCGGTGTGAGGGTGCACGGCGGCAGGCCGGCGAGGGTGATGGTCGGTGTGCCGGTGACGGCGCTTCCGCCGTCACCCATGCTGACGACGGCGGTGACATCGGTGTCGGTGGAGGTGTACGTGAGGGAGAAAGTCGGCGGTCCGACGGGGACAGTTGCCTGCCCGGCCACGGACAGCGCCGAGCCGAGCGCACCGTTTGTGCCCCTCACCCGCACCGTGTAGGTGGCCGACCGGCTCACACCCGTGAACCTGCACGAGGTCACATGAATCACCGTGCCGCAGATCTTCGCGGGGTCCTCTGCCGCGGATGCCTCCCACGCTGTCGGCTCGTCGGAACCGAGGTTGGTCATCACCGGCGACCAGGCCACGTCCAGGTCCGTGAGCCCCGAGGGGTCCGGCGTCACGGTGACGGTGCTGTAGGCCCACACGGTTGCGTCCGCCACCGGCTCCACCTTGACAACCGCGTTGTTGCCGTCGGCAGCCACGAGGGTGACCGTGAACCTGTTGCGCGGGTCCGTCCACGACTTTCCCACGGCGAGGCGCGGGTCGGTGGTTGTGTCACGTGCCGCGAGGTCGGTGGTGGGGGGCGTGAGATCGCAGATGTAGGCCGTGCTGTTCGACTTCCCGACGACACCCTCGGCCGCGATGACGTTCTCCACGAACGACGTGGACGGCTCCACTGTGATCGCGATGCCACCGTTTGCGGGTGTCGACACCTGGGGTACGGCCCCGATGCGGTTCGGGTTGTACTGCAGCCAGTAGGCGTTGTCCCCGTTTGCTGTGTCGGTGGGCGGGATGTTCACCGCGGTCACGCCGAGCTCCGGCCTGTCCGCCCGGGCGATCGTGTAGGTCGCAGAGGCGCCGGCCCATGTGGAGCGGTTCGCTGCGGGAAGGAAACCGACGGAGGCGAGGAACGTCGGCGAGTAGAACGACGACAGCATGCTCGAACCCATGACGTCGGCGTTGTTGCCGTACTCGACGTCGGTGCAGGTGGCCATGTACGTGAGCGTGACGCCGGCGTTGCAGGCGTTCGCGTGCGGGAATCCCAGGTTGTGGCCGAGCTCGTGCGCCCACACGCCCGCGTAGCCGGCCGCCGAGTACGCCCATGAAATGGTGCCCGACACCTCGGCAAGACCCGCGAAGGTGCATTCCCTCGTGCCCGCGGTGAAGATCACCATCATGTGGTCGGTGACGGTGTCGAGCCCGCGCTTCTTCACATCAGCGCGCGCCGCTTCGGCCATGGCCGCGATGTCGCAACTCCCGCCGGCCACTGTGCGCGACACGTCGAGTGCGTCGAGCACGCGCATCGAGAGCGTCTCCTGGCGTGCCGACATGGCGTTCCACCACGGCACCAGCTCGGCGATGTTGTCCTGCGCGTTCGCGGCGTCCTGTGCGGTCCACGGCGCGGTCGACCACTGCACCGGAACCACCGTGACACGCCGGTTCGGCATCACGCTCCACTTGCGCACATCGCCAGCGCGCCGTGCGCGGGACACCACTCCCGCGCTCAGCGACGATGCCCCGGCAACCTGGCCGGCGCGCAGTCGCACCGCCTGGCCGGAAACCACCCCGGCGGGCGCACCGCCGCTGACGGGAACGATGTCTGCCCCGGTGCTGGCGACCCATTCGGGCCCGTTCCCTGCCTCGTATCGACCGTCGTTCGATGCCAGCCGGTACACGCGGAGTGTTGTCGGTCGGGTTGCCGAGGCCGCCTCGACACGTGTCGGGGCACCAGGCACGGCAACCAGAGTGACGACGGCAGCAGCAATCAGACGACGGACGAGCCTCACGGGCACCATGTTATTGAGAACAAGATTTTTCCTGCTTCCCATGGTCAACCCGCCCGCAATGACGAGGGAATCATGTCGCCGTGGGCATCCATCAACTCGTCGACCAGTGACCATATCTCGTCCAGGGTCAGT
>JBMUAQ010000098.1:0-7250 GCA_049454855.1 Ilumatobacteraceae bacterium | reverse complement strand
GAAAAGCATTCGGTCATGCCGTCTGTCGGCCCGTACGACGTGAAGGGGGTAACGATGGGTGCGAGAAAGACTGCTCTGGCGCTGTGTCTGGCCGTGGTGGCCACGGCATGTGCGTCGGCATCCGGGAACGTGATCGTTGTCGAGCAGCAGGAGGAATCGCGCAACGCGGCGCTCCCGAACGATGACGGCAAACCGTTCATCGGCCTGGGCTGCTGTGTGTCGACGATGGCCAAGGACTCCACCGGGCACATCTGGGTCGGCGGACACAACCTGACGGTCGGACGTGTCACGGGCGGACTCGCGGCATTCGGCGCGACCCCCGACAACTTCGACCGTGTCGACGGCAGCGTCAAGTCCGTCGTCCCCGACGGGCTGGGGGGCTTCTACGTCGTCGGGTACTTCTCCCGCGTGGGCACGTCGCCTGCGGTGAACCTCGCGCACGTCGGGGCCGACGGCACACACGACCCCGCCTTTGTCTCCCCGTGGGGCGCCGACTCCGCGGTGGAGGACATTGTGGTGCAGGGCGCCGGGGCGACGCGTCGCCTCTATGCGCTCGTGCGGTTGGACACCAGCCAGTGGAACGAACCGGGGGTCCTGGTGCGGCTCGACCCCGTGACCGGGGCCGAGATGTCCCGGATCAACATCACGTTCCTCGGGGCGCCCGCGACTCTGACGAACGGCGGTCTGGTTGCCACGGCGCGCGGAATCGTGCTGCAAGGGCACTTCACGAGCGAGAGGTTCGGCTACCACGCGGGGGCCGTGTTCATCGGCACCGACGGGCAGGTTGTGGCGAGCCTGTCGTTCCGTCAGGGTGCTGACGGCACCCGCCCCGGTTCCCTGGTCGCCGCCGACAGCGTGGCAGGGGCCAACCGCACCGACTCGGTGTATTTCGGCGGGCGGTTCGAGAGCGCGTTCGTCGTCGGCGCGGACGGAACGTTCCAGGAGTCGAAGCAGGTGATGAACATCGCGCGTGTCTCGTGGGCCGTCACCGGGGTCAGCATCTCCGCCTATGCGCTCGCGGTGGGCGATGTGCGCGCCATCGACGCGAGCCGCAGTGCCGACGCCCGCGAGATCCTGCACGTCGGGGCGGGGAGCTTCCTCGGCTTCTCCGTGGCGGGAGGCCTTGTCGCACCGCCGAACCCGCACTTGGTGAGGATCTCGCGCAGCGATGCCGACTCCAAGATTGTGGTGTCGGCCGCCGAGATCAGGCCCAACGGGTACGTGGAGATGGTGCGTCATCTGTCCACTGCGACGGGCGAGACCCTCGTCGCGAGTGGTGGGTTCTCCGCGGCACGCTTCGGGGCAGGCCTCACCGACGTGCCGTTGTCCGGGCGGTTGGCCATCGCGGTGTCGGGTGTGAACGGGTGGCGGCAGCTGCCCGGCGCGTTCTTCCACGACGGAGAATGGATCTCTGATGCCGCGCTCGTGAACGACCATCTGCTGCTCGCGGGCGACTTCACCGCGATTGGTGTGCGGGGAGGCAACCTGTTGCGGCTCACACCCGACGGGGCGTTCAATCCCTCCCTGCGTCAGCCGTCCCAACCGAACGATGGGGTGGAGGCACTGGCGGTGCACGGCGGCCACGTGTACGTCGGCGGTTACTTCAGCGAGATCGGCGGTGCCAGGCCGACAGCTGTTGCCGGTGTCGTGCGCTACACCGAGGCGGGAGATTTCGACCCGGGCTTCGCCAGGCCGTTCACCCATCCCGACGGCGCACCGGTGGTGAAGGACATCGCGTTCGGGAGGGACAGGATGTACGTGGGGGGCACGTTCGAGTACGGCCCGACGCGCAGCAACTTCGCCACGTTCGCCCTGCCGGACTTCACGCTGCTGCCCGCGCGCGATTGGGAGTCCACCGACGGGGACGTGCGCGACATCTCGGTGTCGGCAGACGGGTCCACTGTGGCCGTCGCTGGACGGTTCGGGGGAATGCGCGGGTGGGCCTCGCCCGCGGTCGTGGTGATCGACGAGGCGGGCGGCCGCATCCTCGACACCTTCCGTGGCAGCTCCCGTCCGGAGGGACAGGTGCCAGCCAGCGCAGTGTCGTTCGACGACGCGACGCGCACCGTGTACACGGCGTACGAGGGAGGGGAGACATCGCTCGTCAACCAGCGTCTCGACGGAACGATCGTGTCGCAGTTCCTCGACCGTTCGGTGGGCACGCTTGCGGCATCGGCAGGCCGGCTGTACCTGGGGTACTGGGGCCGGACGCTGAGGGTGATCGACACCTCCACCAACACGTTCCTCGCGGACCCGCCCTCGTTCGCCACCACCACCGCCCTGCTTGCCGACGAAGGCGGTGTGTGGGTGGGCGGCACCGGGCTGCGCATGGGCAACCTTCCCGCGTACGGCCCGGTGTTCCTCTCGGGCAAGGGACAGGTGGAGGTGACCCCGTCGGCCCCCGAGCTGCCGCCTGCGGTGCCCGTCGGCACCGCCGACGTGGCCGCCCCCGCAACACCGGCGCCCGCACCCGCTGTTGTGGAGGCCGTTGTCGATCTTGCGCTCAGCCCCGGCGCGGGCCGTGCCGCCGACGGTGAGGGAACGGTGTTCGGCTACAGAATCGGCCGCGACGGCACCATCACGCTCGACCAGGTCGACATGGACGCCTCGCGGTCGCGTGATTTCCTCGTCAGCAAGCTGAAGCCGGGGGACAGGTCGATGACCGTCACGTTCCGGCGACCGGCCGGGCTCTCCCGAGTGACAGTGAAGGCGCACGGAACGGGCAAGACATTCACGTGCAGCCCCGGGAAGAAGACCTCGTGCACCATCCGCGGGCTGTCGCCATGGGTCAACTACCGGTTCTCGGTGACGGCCCGCTCGGGCGGCAAGACGGTGTCCACACCCCGGTCGATCGTGGTGAAGCCGTTCGTGAAACTGGGCCGCGGCACAGAACGTCGACTGCGCGACATCGTCCCCGCGCCGAAGGGGTCTTCGGCCGCGTACTCCGAGACGGGTGCGTGCTCGCTGGTGAAGGGCAAGTCACGGCTCCGCACACCGCGAACGAGGGTGTTCTGCTCGGTCACCGTGACCGTGAAGAGGTCGGGCATCCCGGTGTCGCGCACGGTCGCAGTGAAAGTGGGCTGACCACCGGGAACTTCCCCGGGCCCCCGGGCGTCAGACGAGCACGGGTTGCATGCTGCGACCTCATTACAGTCTCCAGCAGGGGGTTCCCATGAACAAGTTCCGCACCTTTGCCGCCGCACTCGCCCTGGCACTCGTCGCCTCGGCATGCAGCTCGGCCGTCACCGAGGAGGCCTACGTGGAGCCCGAGGAGTCGCGCAACGCGGCCCTGGGCAGTGACAACGGGATGCCGACACCCGGTCTCGACTGCTGTGTCCGCGACATCGCGAAGGACTCCGCGGGCAACATCTGGGTGGGAGGCGACTTCACGACACGTGGGCTCGTCACGGGTGGTGCGGCGCAGCTGACCCCGTCGTCCACGGGGATCGCGCTGCCGCGGGTGACCGGCATCGTCACGAAGATCATTCCTGACGGCAGCAATGGGTACTACCTCGCCGGACTCATCGGCTCCGTCGGCACCGTGGCGACGGGGTCCATCGTGCACATCACATCAACGGGTGAGCTCGACCGGGCGTTCGCCCCGGTGCTGCCGGCGGGGGTGCCCGTCGTGGACATCGCACTCGGCACGGATTCCTCCAACCAGCCGGTTCTCTACGCGTCGCTGCCCGGCTCGGTCATCAAGCTGGATGCCGCCACAGGTGTTGCGGGCGGACCGCTCCAGATCACGTACCGCGGTCTCCGGGCCGTGCCCCAGAACACTCTGCTCGCGGCCACCACCCGCGGAATCGTGGTGGCCGGCGACTTCACGGTCAACGGTGCGGAGGTCGTTACCGCGGTCGCCATGACGAAGGCCGGACTCTATGTCGGTGCTGCCGACGTGTTGGTGGCTGATGCACAGGGTCAGATCAGTGGATGGGGCACCATCTCCGCCATCGCCACCCATGTGACGCCCACCGGCGGGGATGTCCTCCACGTCGGCGGGTCGTTCAACACTGTCCGCGTGCGGGCACCTGCGACGGAGACCGTCCAGCACGATCACGGCAACGCGACACGTCTCTCCTGGGACAACGCGGGACTCGCATCAGGTCCCGGGGCCTCGTTCGACGGGCGTGTGTCGGCCATCGCAGTGGGCACCGTGGGTCTCACGACCACCGTGCACTTCGGCGGCCAGTTCCGCAACGCAAGAGCCGGCAACGCGGTGGCTGCACGTTGGGTGGCCACGTACTCGGAGAACCCCGTGACCGGGAGCCGTTCCATCGCGCCACTGGCGACGGTGAACGGACCGGTCAACGCCATCTCGGCCAGTGTGATCAACGGCTACGAGACCGTGCTGTTGAGCGGCCCCTTCACCGTGGTGGACAACCAGAGCCGCCACGGTCTCGTGCTGCTCGCCCGACAGCAGGCACAGGCAAATGCGGCGTGGTTCGCCGTGGGGAACACCAGGTTCATCAGGACCGACAGTGCCATCAGGACCTCCGCGTACGGCGCGGCAGGCATCGTGGTGGGCGGCACGTTCTCGGTGGCGGGATACCCAGTGCCGTCGTTGATCAAGATGGACGCCGACGGCCGGTTCGTGGCCGGCCTCAACGCGGTGAAGGATGCCCCGAACGGTCCCGTGCGGGCGATCGCGATCCGTGACGGACTCGTGTACGTGGGCGGCAAGTTCGACGCGGCGGGCAACAACCTGGTGACGAGTTTCGTGCGCTACCTCGAGGACGGCACCTATGACGGCCGGATGCGGGTGCTGCTGTCGCGTGACTCGGATCTCGCCGAGGTGAACGACATCGCCCTGGACGGCCGGAACATCCACGTGGGCGGCGTGTTCGACAGCATCGGCGGCATCGGCATGAAGAACTACGCGGCACTCGACGCGCGCGAGCTCATCCAGACCGACAGGTATCTAGCGAACACGGACGGCCCGGTCGAGTCCATCGCCGTCGGGCCCGACGGGACGTCTGTCGCGGTGGTCGGCTCGTTCAGGTCCATCGGCGGCGTGACGGTGAACGGATCAGCGGTTCTGACGGGGGAGGCCGGCGACCTGTCCGGTTTCCGGTCGAGGGCTGCTGCCGGATCCGATGTGCGGACCGTGGCGTTCGCTCCCGACGGGCAGTCGCTGTTCATGGGCTACAGGGCCGGCGAGGCATCGTTGGTGCGGTACTCACTGCGCGGTGACGTGCTCCATCGTTTCCTCGACCTCGGGGCCCGGGTCGGGGCCCTCGGTACGGGTGGCGACAGGGTGTATGTCGGCCTGGACGACAGGTCGATGAAGGTGTTCGACGTGTACTCGAACGAGGCAGTCAGCGGTTTCGGCGGTTTCGCCTCAGGAACCACGGCGCTCGTGGCGGACGAGTCGGGCGCATGGATGGGTGGTCGCGGCTTCAAGATCGGCGCCAACCCCGTCTACGGGCCGGTGCGGATCTCCTCGAGCGGAGAGATCCTCGTCAACCCGTCGTCGGCTGCGAACGCCGAGGTGATCGCGCCCGGGGTGGCATCGGGTGGGTCGGTCACGCCGGCCCCGGAGACCCCAACGCAGGCGAACCAAAGCGAGGATGCCCTCACCGGGCCGCCGGTGGGGCCGACAGAGCTCCCGTTGGAGACTGTGGTGCACCAGGGGGTCTCCTCCGGCACCGGCAGGGTGGCTGACGCGGCCGGCAACGAGTTCGGCTACCGCATCACCTCCGACGGGACGATCGTCCTGAACAAGGGGGACGTCGACAAGTCGGCGTCGCGGAACTTCATGGTGACGAAACTGAAGCCGGGCAACCGCGCGGTGACGGTGTCGTTCGCAACGCCCGTGGGCCTGCGGAACGTGAAGGTCAAGGCCCACCCGTCGGGCCGGAATCTCACGTGCAGCCCCGGGCGCAAGAAGTCCTGCACCATCAAGGGCCTCGACCCGGCGAAGACCTACCGCTTCTCGGTGGAGGGCAAGCTCGGCAAGAAGTCCGCGACGTCGCCGAGGTCGTTCGCCACGAAGCCGTTGGTGTCGCTGAAGCGCGGGACCACGGCGAGCCTGTTCAGTCTCCTGGGGAACGTGAAGGGCAAGCCCACCTACACGGCCACCGGCGGGTGCCGCATCGTGTCGAAGAAGACCAGGGTGTCGACACCGCGTCTGCGCACGACATGCGTCGTGTCGGTCGCTGCCGACAGCAAGGGAACCATCAGAACGAGATCGGTCGTCGTCAGGGTCGGATGACCCGGACCCGGCAGAGTCAGGGGGCGAGCGCGCTCACCACGGAGCGCAGGCCTCGCCTCAGGCTTTCCTCCGGAACGGTGACACCGAGAGATACCAGGATCCGCCCGCCCGCGGGCGCAGTCTGGATCAGCCAGCCGATCAGCACCGGGTTCACGGCATCGCTCACGGCGCCGGCCTCCACGAAACCGGCGAACAGTGCAGTGCGGGCGTCGGCCGCCGCGTGGAACTGGTCGGTGAGTGTCTCGCGGACCGCCGGATCGACCCTCGCCGCGTGGATCATCTCCAAGGTTGCGAGTGCACGTTCGCGGTCGGAGAGAAGGGCGAGCACCTCGTCGGCAAGGATGTCGCCCGCCGACTCGCCGCTCATGCCGGCGTATGCGGCCACGAAGCGCCCCGTCCACTCGTAACGACTCGGGGAGAGTTCGCGCACCACGGCGTCGCGCACGAGGTCGTTCTTGGAGTCATACCGCCGGTACACCGCACCGGTGGTGACGCCGGAGTCCGCTGCGATGTCCTTCAGGTTCGCGCGCGCGACGCCCTTCTCTGCGAGTGCCCGGGTCGTGGCACGGGCGAGTGACTCCGACACCGCGTCGCGTGCCTTGGGCTCGGGGCTGTCGGGTATCGGAGCCTCGGGCATATCCATGGGTGAGCCGGCGCGCGCGGGCATGTCGATCCGTTCGCACATCGCGCGCACGAACCGGGCGAGGTCCTCGGTGATGCGCGGAACGGCGCACCCCGCACCCACGAGGAACTGGCGGCCGAGCACCACCGCGGCCACGAGCCAGCGGATCCCCTCGTCCTCGTCCTCGACCAGGAGGTCGACGAGCCGCGTCACCAGAACACGTGTGCCGTCGACGATGCCCGCGTCATGGCGCGCGGCGAGTGCAATCTCGGTGAGCGCACGGACGACAGTCCCGATGCCGTCGTCGGCGAGAGAGGCGGCCAGACGCGAGTCGAGAGATCCGGGTCCCTCCGACAGGCGCTCGAGGGCGGGAGTCACTCGGGTCTCGAGCAGGTCGGCAAAAAGCGCCGACCT
>JBMUAQ010000097.1:0-7273 GCA_049454855.1 Ilumatobacteraceae bacterium | reverse complement strand
CGAACTACGGGAACTGCTGGGGGAACGCGACATCGTCCCGTGGCACGACGCCGAACAGGCGCGCGCCATCGTGGGTCACGACATCGGCTGGGTTCTCGGCGGAACAGGAGGGATTTGAACCCCCGGGCCTTGTGGGCCGCCCGCTTTCAAGGCGGGTGCATTCGTCCGCTCTGCCACTGTTCCGTGGCTCACGCTATCGGCGCACCTGACCCCGCAGGTCGTTCACCCAGTCATCCGCACTCTGCCACCGGGCATCAGCATGCTCGCGGGCGGTGTGTGCGTGCGTTCCCGCGGCGGGGTACGAACCGAGGAACTTCACGTCGCCCTGTTTCGCCTTCAGCTCCCGCATCGCATCTGCCAGCAGCTCGTCGTCGATGTGGGCATCGGCGTAGATCACGAAGCAGTAGTCACCGAGCCCTCCCGCCTTCGTGGGCCGCGATGACAGAAGCGACAGGTTGATGCGCCGCGCCGCGAACTCCTGCAGGATCGAGATCAGGCTGCCCGGCTCATCCGCGCGCTGGAACACCACGAGCCCCGTCTTGTCATGACCGGACGCCGCGGGAATCCCCTCGCGCGCCACCAGCACGAAGCGCGTCTGGTTGCCGTCGTGGTCGGCGATGTTGCGAGCAATCACGTGAAGTCCGTACAGGCCCGCGGCAATCGCAGGTGCCACGGCCGCAACATCATGCGCACCCGCGGCAATCCGTTCGCCCGCGGTGCGGGCGGCGTCAGCCGTGCTGTTGGCCGCCAGTATCTCGGCCCCGGGAACCTTCGTGCGCAGCCAGGCCGCGCACTGCGCCGTGGCCACCTGGATCGAGTGCACCGTGCGCACCGACGCGGGGTCGGCACCCTCGGCTCCGAGCAGGCAGTGCTCGATGTCCAGCACCACCTCGCGCTGGATCAACAGGTCGTAATCGAAGATCAGCGCATCCTGCGTGAAGTTCACGGTGCCCTCGATCGAGTTCTCGATCGGCACGAACCCGGCGTCCACCTCACCGGCCGCCACCGCATCCAGCACGTCGGGCACGTTGCGGAACGGCACCAGTTCGGCCGACGCGAGGTCGGCCTGGGTCTTCAGGGCCTGCTCGGTGAAGGTGCCGAACGGCCCGAGGAAACCGATGCGCTGGGGTGCCGTTGCCACGGCTGGCAAGGCTAGGCCGAGGCCACTGTTTCCAGGAGACCGTTTATGAGTCCCTTCAGCGCGACGGTCCCGATCTCGCCGCTCACGCGGTTCTGCACGGTGCCGTCGGCCCTCACGAACACCATCGTGGGGTAACTCGTGCCTCCGTAGGCCATGAACGCATCGGCTGCCTCGGAGTCCGCCATGCGCTCCCACTTCCAGCCCATCGTCTCCAGCCAGGCGGACGGCGGCCAGTTCGGCTGGTCGGCACGCGACCCGGTGGCAACACCCACCACGCGCACGTCCTCGGGAATCCCGCCGTCGGCGTCGGCCTCGAGGATGCGCGGGATCTCCCGGTTGCAGTGCGGGCACCAGTGCGCGAGGAACACCACGATCGTGGGCCTGCCGCCCGCCGCGACATCCAGCGACACCGCCTCGCCGGCGAAGTCGAGCCCCTTCACCACAGGCACCTCCTGTCCGATGGCTGCATCGGCACTGCCGTCATCGGGCATCGCGGGCAGCGGTGTGCCGCTCACCGACACCGGCTGGTACTGCGCCAGCGATGCGTCGTTGCCGCTGCCGCCGTCCGAGCCACCGCCCGAGCCGATGGCCACCGCGGCGGCGCCGAGCACCACCACGCCCACAACCGCCGCTATCGACTTCCCGGAGATCTTCATGCTTTCCTTCCTGCCACCGCCACGAGAGCGGTGGACACGAACGCCACCCCCGCCATGAACGGCAGGGTGACGAAACCGAACGTGCGGAACCAGATGGTGGTGCACGGCACGTCGACCGAGCACACACCCGACTCCAGCGTGGGGTACCACTCGAGCAGGTAGTGGTACGAGGAGACGGCAAGACCCACCAGCGCGAGCGTCAGAACGTACGGGGCGACCACTCTCGCCTCGCGGCGCACCAGTGCCACCAGCGACACAACCGCAATCGAGTACATCGCGATGCGCTGGTACCAGCACAGCTTGCAGGGCGCGTAGTCGGCCACCTCGCTGAACCACAGGCTGCCCGCCATCGCGGTGCCGGCGAGCAGCAGCCACAGAGCCGCTGCGTTGTCCCGCACGGCGGCCAGCACCGACCCTGCGAACCCGGTGCCACGGGCCACCGTGAGGCACGCGAGCAGCACCACCGATCCGCACATCGCCGCAACCGCGAGCAACGCACTGAACGTCTGCATGGCCTCCGTGTTCACTTCCCCCATTCTGCCCGTGTGCCCGGACACGCACGGTGGCAGGATTGTTCCCGTGACGGATGCGACAGCCACGGGCCTGCAGGCCCTGCGCGACATGCGCACCGACCGCAGGCGCAGACGGGTGGCAGAGATCGAATGGTTCGACGCCCTCTACCGCGTCTATCTCGCGGCCCTCATCGGGGGGTTCGTGACCATCTTCCTGTCGGAGCAGGTGAACGACGCGCCGTTCACCGCGTCGCAGGTCGACACCGTGATGCACGACGGGCCGCGCGCGGTGGGCCTCATTGCCGCCGTGATCATCCTCCTCGGTCTGCGCAGCGGCGCGAACGGCGGCCCGCTGTCGATCGAGGAGGCCGAGGTGCGTCACGTGCTGCTCGCCCCGGTGAACCGCGCGGCGGTGCTGCGCAGACCCGCGGTGCAGCGCATGCGCACCCTCGCATACACCGGGGCCATCGTGGGCAGCGCCGCCGGCCTGCTGGTCGGCAAGCGCATGCCCGCCGACTGGGACACCAGCCGTACGGCGTTCGTGCTGCTCGCGGCACTCGGCGGCGCTGTTGTGGGTGGCTCGTTCGTGGTGGCGGCACTCCTCGTGCATGCACTGCACGTGCACCGCACCGTCGCCACGCTCACCGGCACCGCTCTCGTGGCATGGCAGGCAGCCACGGTGTTCGCACCGTCGCATCCCGCCGGCCCGTTCACGGCCGTGGGCCTGCTCGGGCTCGACCGGCTCGGTGCAGCGGCGGCCGGTGCACTCGTCGTGGCAACAGCGCTGGTGGCCGCGGCGCTCGCCGTTGCGGGACGCCTGCGCATCGAGGCGCTCGCGCGCCGCAGCGCACTCGTGTCGCAGCTGAAGTTCGCCGTCACCATGCAGGACATCCGCACCGTGGTGCTGCTGCGCCGCCAGCTCAGCCAGGAGCACATGCGACCCGAGGCGTGGGTGCGCGTGCCGCGTGCCCTGCGGCGCAACGCGGTGACGGCCCGCTGCCTGCGCAGCCTCGTGCGGTTCCCGCTGCGCCGCATCGCCCGCATGGCGATGCTCGCGGCCGTCGCCGCCGTCGGCATGGTGGCCGTGTGGCGCGGCACCACACCGGGCTTCGTGGTGAGCGGCGGCGCGTTGTTCCTGCTCGGCCTCGATGTGATCGAGCCCCTCAGCCAGGAGATCGACAGACCAGACCGCACCGACGCCCTGCCGGTGGAGCGGGGCCTGCTGCTGGCCCGGCATCTTCTCGTGCCGGCGCTCGCCACGCTGCCGTTCGTAGCCGCGGGCGGTTCGGTGGCGTTCGCGCTCGAGCCCTCAGCAATCACGCTGGCGGCCGTAGCCCTCATCGGCATCCCTGCTGCCCTGGGCGGGGTGTGCGGCGCGGTGATCTCCGCGGTGAAGGGCGCACCCGACCCGCTCGGCAACGCGAACGCGGGCCTCTACATGCCGCCCGAGGTCAGCGGCATGGGCACCGTAATCCGCGCGGCGTGGCCGCCGTTCGTCTCCATCGTGTGCAGCTCGCCCGTGGTCGCACTGGTGGCCGCCCACGACAACGGCGACAACCTGCCGGCGGCCATGGTGCGCACCGCCCTCGGTGTGGGCGTGCTGTGTTTCCTCACCGCGGGGTGGGTGCGCCAGCGCGATGCCATCCGCATGTGGTTCCGCAACGCACAGAAGAACGCACAGACCGGCGCATCGAACCGGGCAACCGCGGGAGGCAACCCATGAGCACCGCTCTCGACATCACCGGCGTGGCGAAGAACTACGGCGACGCACCCGCACTCGCACCGGTCGACCTGCGGGTGGAGCGCGGCGAGCGTGTCGCACTCATCGGCCACAACGGCAGCGGCAAGACCACGCTGCTGCGCATCCTCGCCGGGCTGCTGGAACCTTCGGAGGGTTCGGCCACGGTGTGCGGTCATGCGGTGGGCTCGCTCGGTGCACGCGCCGCGCTCAGCTACGTGGCCGACCAGCCCACCTTCTATGACGATCTCTCGGTGTGGGAGCACATGGAGTACGTCGCGCGCCTGCACGGTGTCACCGACTGGGAACAGAACGCAGCCGACCTGCTCGGCCATCTCGGTCTGTACGACCGCGCCGACGGTCTGCCGCACCGTTTCAGCCGCGGTCTGCGCCAGAAGACCGCGCTCGCCCTCGGCTTCGTGCGCCCGTTCGACCTTCTGCTGGTGGACGAGCCCTTCGTGGGTCTCGACTCCGCCGGCAAGGAGGCCCTGCTCGAGCTGCTCGCGCGTGCATCGGCCGACGGTGCCACGGTGGTGGTGGCCACCCACGAGCTCTCGTTCGTGCACACGGTGGGACGCATCGTGGCCCTGCGCGACGGTGCCCTGGTGCACGACGGAACCACCGCGGGGGTGGACATCGACCGTCTGGTGCGCGCCGAGGACCCCGCAGGAGAGCACGACGGCGAGCGCCAGTAGGGTTGGGGCCATGTACACCTACGACGTCGTCTCCGAGTCCGTGAAGAACCCCCACGAACTGGCCGCCGAGCTGTCGCGTCGCAGCCGGGCCGGGTGGGAACTGGTGCAGATCATCCACGACGGTGACCACTGGGTGCACGCGTTCGTGCGTCACCACGGCGAGGTGGCCGTGGAGGCCTACCCCACGGCATCGGCATCGGTCGGCTCGCCGGAGGCTGATGCCCCGCGCGCACAGCAGCCCGTCGCTGCCCCCGCCCAGGCGTCGCCCGCACAGACACAGGCATCGGGCCCGTCGTCATCGGGTCCTTCCTCGGCGGTGCCGAACGTTCCCGCCAACTGGTACAAGGACCCCTCGGGCCGCTTCGAGATGCGCTACTGGAACGGCACGCAGTGGACCGAGCACGTGGCCACCGCGGGCAAGCAGTCCATCGACCCGCCGAAGAAGTAAGCGGCGCCACCGCCGCGGCACTCCCCATGCAGGCGATCTCCATCGGCCACGCGGGCATCCTGATCCGCACGCGCGGCATCACGATCGTGTGCGACCCGTGGTTCGTGCCGGCGTTCCACGGCAGCTGGTTCGTGTTCCCGCGCAACGACCGCCTGCCCGACGACATCATGCACGACGTCTGCAACCCCGACTTCCTGTACGTGTCGCACCTGCACGGTGACCATTTCGACGCTCCGTTCCTGCGCGAGCGGATGAACAAGGACACCACGGTCATCCTCCCCGGGTTCCCCACGCGCGAGATGGAGCGGTCGTTCAACAAGCTGGGTTTCCGGAGGTTCGTGCGCACCACCGACGGCGCGGAGACCGAGATCGCGGACGGGGTGCGCGTGACGGTGCACCTCGAGACCTCCATCACCGACGGCCCGGGTGGTGACTCCGCACTCGTGGTGAGCGACGGCTCGTCGCGCCTCGTGAACCAGAACGACTGCCGCACGAACGACCTCGCTGCGCTGCGTGCGCATGGCCCGGTCGACCTCCACTGGCTGCAGTTCAGCGGCGCCATCTGGTACCCGATGGTGTACGAGATGGACGAGGACCGCAAGAAGCAGCTGTGCGTCGACAAGGTGGAGAGCCAGTTCGCGCGCGCCGTCCGCTACGTGGAGTCGGTGGATGCCACCACTGTGGTGCCGAGCGCCGGCCCGCCGTGTTTCCTTGACGACGATCTGTGGGGCCTCAACATGATCACCGGGGAGGAGACCAGCATCTTCCCCGACCAGCGTGAGTTCATCGCACGCCTCTCCGCCCTCGGCCGCGACAACGCGGCGATGACAATCCCGGGCACGTCGTTCACCGTGGTGGACGGCCACGTGGTGGTGGAGCAGCCCCTGCCCGGCAACGGGGTCAACGAGCTGTTCGCGCGCAAGGAGCAGTACCTGCGCGAGTACCAGGCCGACTGGGCGCCGTGGCTGGCGGGGCTGAAGGCCGGCTGGGCGGGGCGGCGCACCGACCTCGTGGACACGCTGAAGCTGTGGTTCGAGCCGCTCATGGCGATGGCGCCGAACGTGTGCGAGGGCATCGGTGCGGGGTGTCTCCTCATCGCCGACGACGTGTCGGTGTATCTCGACTTCCCGAACCGCCACGTGGAGGAGTGGCGCGGCAACGTGCCCACCGGCAGCCAGCCGTACTCGTTCCGGTTCCGCATCCCGCGCGACCTGCTGGAGCAGGTGGTGGCCGAACGTGCGGTGGACTGGTCGAACTCGCTGTTCCTCTCGGCGCGGTTCACCGCGTGGCGCGAGGGTGAGTACAACGAGTACCTCTACAACTTCCTGAAGTCGCTCTCGGTGGAGCGCATGGCGCGCACGGAGTCCGAGGCGGCGCTGAAGCGCAACGGCGTGCAGTCGGAGGAGTCCGACGTGGAGATCGACGGGTACGTGGTGCAGCGCCGCTGCCCGCACCGCAACGCCGACCTGTCGGTGTTCGGTGAGGTCGACGGTGAGGATCTCGTGTGCACGCTGCACGGGTGGCGGTTCTCGCTGGAGGACGGCCGGTGCCGCAACGCGGACGGCCACGCCATCCGCATCCGCAAGCGCGCCTGAGCCTCGCTGGGCGCCGTGCCGCTGCCCCGCCGCCGGCCGCCGCGCCTGAGCCTCGCTGGGCGCCGCGCCACCACCGCCGCTGGCCGCCGGGCGTTCGGTGCACCGCACCCCAGCGGGGGTGAACACATCGCCGAAATCTGTTCGCTCCACCGAACGCCACAGCACTTCTCACCACCCCGCCCCGCATCCTGCCCACCGAACGCAACACAAGAGGTCTGCCATTCCCGAGAACTGCATTCCCACATGAGGGGCGGTGCCTCGATGGTGTAACGGCAGCATGCTGGACTCGTCACCCCAGAGGAGCCGGTTCGATTCCGGCTCGTGGCTCCACAAAACGAACGGCGAACTCGGTGCTCGTGCCGATTCTCACCCCGCGTGACGACCGGGGGAAAGCCCTGTAGTCACGGCCGGCGGCATCTACCGCCGGCCGTGTTGCGTCTGCGTACACTTTTTTCTGACGAGTCCAGCCGGGACCAGTTCTGGTCCTT
>JBMUAQ010000096.1:0-7613 GCA_049454855.1 Ilumatobacteraceae bacterium | reverse complement strand
GCTCGGCCGCGAGCTCGCCGACGCACTTCTCTTCACCGGTCAGCGCGTGGTGCCGAACGCGCTGCAGCGCGACGGCTACGTCTTCGTGCACCCGGGCCTCGAGGCCGCGCTGCGCGGCATACTCGGGCGGTGACCCAGCCCCTCCCCGAGTCAGCCGACGTCGTCATCGTCGGTGCGGGCCTCGCCGGTCTCGTGGCCGCCCGCACGCTCGAGGCAGCCGGCGTTGACGCCGTGCTTCTCGAGGCGTCGGACGCACCGGGGGGCCGGGTGCGCAGCGACGTGGTGGACGGGTTCGTGCTCGACCGCGGGTTCCAGGTGCTCCTCACGGCGTACCCGGAACTCGAACGTCATCTCGATCTCGAGGCACTCGACCTGCGCAGGTTCGAACCCGGTGCGATGGTGTGGCGCAACGGTCGGGGCCACGTGGTGGGTGACCCGTTCCGGCGTCCCGGCACGCTGGCCTCCACGGCACTCGCGCCCGTGGGCTCTGTTGCCGACAAGGCACGCATCGCGCTGCTGCGCGCGCGTCTCCTGCGCAGCGACCCGCGCATGCTCATGCGCGGCGACGACATGCCCACCGGCGACGCGCTGCGGGGTGCCGGGTTCTCGACCTCGATGATCGAACGCTTCTTCCGTCCGCTCGTCGGCGGCATCCAGCTCGACCCCGCGCTCACCGCATCGCGCCGCATGTTCGACGTGGTGTTCCGCACCCTCGCCGCGGGTGACTCCGCGGTGCCGGCCGCGGGCATGGGTGCGATCAGCGCGCAGCTCGCCGCCGGGCTCGTGCGCACACCGCTCCACGTGAACACGAGGGTGTCATCGGTGGAGCCGGGCCGTGTCATCGTCGATGGTGGCGGGTCCATCGGGGCACGGCGCATCATCGTGGCCACCGAAGGGCCTGTTGCATCGCGCCTTCTCGGTCTTCCCACCGTGGGTTCGCGTTCGGCCGGCTGCGTGTGGTTCGACGCCGACGCAGCCCCGGTGAAGGGCGCGTGGATCGTGCTCGACGGCGGCTCCTCCGGCCCGGTGCTGAACGTGGCCGTGATGTCGAACGTGTCGCGGTCGTACGCGCCCGCCGGCCGGCATCTCATTGCCGCAGCCATGCCGGGGGTGCACGAGGGCGAACTCGAGGCCGCCGCACGCAGGCAGCTGCGCGGCTGGTGGGGCCCCGCGGTGGACAACTGGCGCCACATCCGCACCGACCGCATCCCCCACGGACAGCCCGACCAGTCACCGCCGTTCTCCCCGAAGAAGCGGGTCTCGCTCGGGCAGGGTATGTACGTGTGCGGGGACCACCGCGACACGGGGTCCATCCAGGGGGCAATGTTCTCGGGCCGCAGGTGTGCGGAAGTGGTGCTTGCCGACGCGAGAATGGCCCCATGAAGCCAACCGACCCCAACAAGGTGGTGAGCCGCGCGACCGTGGTTCCCTCCCCTCCCGGCGCGATCTTCGACCTGCTCGCCGACCCGCGCCGTCACTGTGAGATCGACGGGTCGGGCTCGGTGGTCAACAGCCAGCTCGACGCCCCGGAGCGGCTGTCGCTCGGCGCGCGCTTCGGCATGAAGATGCGCATCGTGGTGCCCTACCGCATCACGAACGAGGTCGTGGAGTTCGAGGAGGGCCGCCGCATCGCGTGGCGCCACTTCGGGGGCCACGTGTGGCGCTACATCCTGGAGCCTGTCGAGGGCGGAACGAAGGTCACCGAGCAGTTCGACTGGACCAACAACCGTTCGCCGCTGATGCTGAAGGTGATGCGCGCCCAGGAGAACAACGCAAAGTCAATCGAGAAGACGCTCGACAACCTGCGCGCACGCTTCGGCGGCTGAGTCCGCTCAGTGCACCTCGTGCGACACGTCGCGGCGCAGGTAGCGGCCACGGCCCCTGGCACCGAGGAACTCGCCCCGGTCGACGATCACCTCTCCCCGTGACACCACGGTGCGCACGGCACCGTCCAGTTCGAACCCCTCGTATGCCGAGTGGTCAAGGTTCATGTGGTGCGTGTCCGCAGAGATGCGCGTGACCGCCGCCGGGTCGTACACCACCACGTCGGCGTCGAAACCGATGGCGATGTCACCCTTTCGGGCGAGTCCGAACAGGCGTGCCGGCGCGGTGCTGCAGACCTCCACCCAGCGCTCGAGGGTGATCTCCCCGGCAACCACGCCCTGGTGGATGAGGTCTAGCCTGTGCTCCACTCCCCCGATGCCGTTCGGCACCACGTTGAAGGACTCCCCGTTCGCCAGCTTCTGTTCGCGCAGACAGAACGGACAGTGGTCGGTGCTCACCACCGCGAGCGAATCATCCCGCAGGCCCTCCCACAGCGTGGCATGGTGCCCCTCGGCCCTCGATCGCAGCGGCGTCGAGCAGATGTAGGCGGCACCCTCCGGCCAGCCCCTGCCCAGGTGCTCCTCGAGGGAGAGATGCAGGTACTGCGGGCACGTCTCGGCGAACACGTTGGTGCCCCGCGTGCGCGCCGACACCACCTCGTCGAGAGCCTGCTTCGACGACAGGTGAACGATGTAGAGCGGCGCGTTGCCGGCAACCCGCGACAGCACGGCGGCACGGTGCACCGCCTCGGCCTCGAGCTCCGGTGGCCGCGTGCGCGAGTGGAAGTCCGGCGTGATGTTGCCCGCGGCGACGGCCTGCTCCACCAGCACGTCGATCGCGAGCCCGTTCTCGGCGTGCACCATGGCCATCATCCCGCTTGCGGCGCACATCTGCAGCGCGCGCAGGATCTGCCCGTCGTCGCTGTAGAGACGCCCGGGGTACGCCATGAACAGCTTGATGGACGACACACCCTCGCGCTCCACGAGCGAACGGGCGTCCAACAGCGACTGCGGTGTCACGCCGCCGATCACCTGGTGGAGTCCCCAGTCGATCACGCACTGCGATGCCGCCTCGGCGGCGCGCTTCTCGAAGCTCTCCGGCACGTTGCCGCCGGCACGCTGCTCGGCAAAGTCGACGATGGTGGTGGTGCCGCCGAACGCCGCCGCGATGGTGCCCGACTCGAAGGTGTCCGACGAGACCGTCGCACCGGTGTCGAGCTGCATGTGCACGTGCGGGTCCACGGCACCCGGCACCACCCAGCAACCGGTCGCATCCACAACGGTGTCCCCCTCGGCCGGGGTCACGGTGCCGCGCGGGACCACCGCCGTGATCGTGCCGTTCTCGCACACCACATCGGATTCGCTGCGGCCGGTGGACCTCACCACGGTTCCCCCGGTCACCAACGTGCGCACGCACCGAGCGTAGGCGGGCCGCGACGGGGCGGCGGTGCAAGTATTGGGGCGTGCCAGTTCCCCTGCCGCGCGGCTTCACCTCGTACGTCACGAACGTGGGCGTGAAGGACGACAGCCGCGACTTCACCGTGGTGGCCGGTCCTGCGGGCACCACGTCGGCCGCCGTCTTCACCCGCAGCCTGTTCGCCGGGCCGTCGGTGCTCCTGTCGCGACAGCACCTGAACGGTGCGAACCGTGCCGTGGTGGTGGTGTCGAAGAACGCGAACGTGGCGACCGGCGCCGAGGGGGCGTCGAACGCAACCGAGATTGTCACCGCGGTGGCGGCCCGGCTCGGCCTGTCGCCGTCCGAAGTGCTGCTCGCGTCCACCGGAGTGATCGGCCGGCAGTACCCGATGGAGCGCATCCGTGCCGGCATCGCGGGCCTTCCCGCGCCGCTGCCGGGAAATGACGCGGAAGAGGTCGCGCACGGGATCATGACCACCGACACCGTGCACAAGATCCACGGGGTGCAGGTGCGCGGCTCGGCGGCGCGGGTGGTGGGCGTCGCCAAGGGCGTGGGCATGATCGAGCCCGACATGGCCACCCTCATCGCGCTCGTGTTCACCGACGCGCAGGTCCCCGCCGCGGAACTGGATGCCGTGTTCCGCAGGGTGGTCGACCGAACGTTGAACTGCGTGTCCGTCGACACCGACACCAGCACCAGCGACACCGCAGTGGTGCTGGCAAGCGGCGAGGCCGGCGAGGTGGGTGCCGCCGAGTTCGAGGAGGCGCTGCACGAGGTGCTGCTGTCACTCACCCGGCAGGTGGCACGCGACGGCGAGGGTGCCGAGACGCTCATCGAGGTCACCGTCGACCGTGCGCGCGACGCGGAGCAGGCAAAGACGGTCGCGAAGTCCATCGTGAACTCCCCGCTCGTGAAGACGGCGGTGCACGGGGCCGACCCGAACTGGGGCCGGGTGGCGATGGCGGTGGGCAAGTGCAGTCAGTACGGCGACATCCGCCAGGACGACGTTGTCATCCGGTTCGGCGACCAGGAGGTCTACCCCTCGATGCCCGATACCGCAGGTCTGGAACGGTTGAGCGCGTACATGCGCGGCGACGAGGTGCGAATCCACGTGAGCCTGCTCACCGGTGATGCATCGGCCACGGTGTGGGGCTGCGACCTCACCGACGGGTACGTGCGCATCAACGCCGACTACACCACCTGAGGGGCACGCTTCAACGGGTGAGGTACCAGTGGATGCTCTCGCGGTACGGCGCGATGCTCTTGTACACCGCGACGTCCTCCGGGAGCTTCAGCACGAGGTCGGCGAAGTCCTCCACCAATGGTCGCGGCCGCGTGGCGACGAAGTCGGCGAGTGTCTGGAGGTGGGTGCGGATGCCGAACAGCACGGCACCCGTCACCGGCAGACGGCGCAGCGTCTGCCACTCGACGCGCAGCCACATGTCGGCCGGGTCCATGTCGGGGGTCGGCGGGGGCGTGTCGGGCTGGAACAGGGCGGGATGGTTCGCGATGCCCCAGTTGATGCGCCACACCGGTCGCGCCGGTGCGAGCCGCGCGAGCATGGCGTTCACCGGCGAGTCCAGATCCACCCCGTAACGCGCCACCGGTGAGTGGATCGCGGCCATGGTGCCCCCGATCTTCTCGGCGAGTCGCCACCTGTTGGGCGAGCACAGCACGGCCGCCATCAGTCTCGGCACCCCGTCGGCACCGTCCTGCAGGATGCAGAGGTCGTCGGCCACCCGCAGCGCGGTGTCGACGAGCGCATCGATGCCCTGCTCCCCCGTCGGTGTCTCGCCCAACGACGCGAGCACCCCGGCGGCTGCCTCGTCGCACGCTTCCTCGGCACCCTCGAGACAGGCCACCACCTCCGCGGGCCGCTCGGCCACCAGCGCGCGCTTCATCGCGAGGGTCGCCGGCCAGTCAGCATCCACTGGTGACACCCATGTGGCGGCATCCAGGTTGCGCGCGCCCACACGCAGTCGTGCAGCGTGCGAGGACAGCGGTATCCATTCGTCGGGTATCGCTGCGAGGGCCCGCACCTGAGAGGAACCCACAGGTTCCCTGTCGAAGGGAACGAAGGGGTCCCGATGAGGGACGATCATCCGTTCCGTTATCCGATCAGTGACGAGGGGTCACTTGGGTGGCATGCGGATGCCGCCGTCGACCCTGATGGTCTCGGCGTTCATGTAGCTGTTCGTGATGCACTCGAGCACCATCGATGCCAGCTGCTCGGGCTTGCCGAGCTTCTGCGGGAAGAGCACACCCTTCTGCAGCTGCGCCTTGAACGCCTCGCTCGCATCACCCTGGCCGTAGATCGGTGTGTCGATGAGGCCGGGGGCAACCGTGTTCACGCGCACACCGACTGCGGCGAGGTCACGTGCCACGGGGAGGGTCATGCCGACGACGCCGCCCTTGGACGCCGAGTAGGCATTCTGCCCGATCTGGCCGTCGAACGCGGCCACCGATGCGATGTTCACGATGGCACCGCGCTCGCCGTCCTCCAGCGGCTCGGTCTGGCTCATGGCCGTGGCCGCGATGCGGATCGCATCGAAGGTACCGATGAGGTTGATCGCGATGACACGCTTGAAGGCCTCGAGGTTCGCGGCACTCTCGTACTGGCCGTCCTTGCCGATCGTGCGCTGTGCCCAGCCGATGCCGGCGGAGTTCACGAGTGCGCGCAACGGGCCCATCGACTTGGCCATCTCGACGGCGGCGATGATGTCGTCCGTGTTGGTCACGTCCACCGGGCAGAACGCGGCGTTGCCGACCTCCCTGGCGAGTGCCTCACCGGTCTCGCGCTGGCGCTCGAGGTCGGCGATGACGACCTTTGCCCCGGCCCTGGCGAGCAGGCGCACGGAGGCCGCCCCGATGCCCGAGGCACCACCTGTGACGATTGCGGATGTTCCCTTGAGTTCCATGCCCGACACGCTAGGCAACGGGTGGCCCGGGGCACGAAACGGCGCTACCCCAGGGTGTGGGCCACGGCCATGCGGTCGACGAGGTCGTTCATCGGGTCACCGCTGTGGCCCTTCACCCAGCGGAACTCCACCCGGCCCCGCGTGTTCACCGCCTCGATGAACGGCTCCCACAGGTCGCGGTTGGCCACCGGTTGTTTCTGGCTGTTGCGCCAGCCGCGCGCCAGCCAGCCGCGCCACCAGTTCTCGGTGAAGCACTTCACCACGTACGTTGAGTCCGAGACGATCTCGAGCGTGCGCGGGTCGTCCATGAAGGTCTGCACCGCGCGGAATGCCGCGGTGATCTCCATCCGCTGGTTCGTGGTGTGACCCTCACCACCGCTGTCGGACAACGCACCGTCGGGAGACGTTGCCCAGGCCCAGCCGCCCGGCCCCGGGTTCCCCGAGCATGCGCCGTCCGTGTACACCACGATCCTTGGCGCGGTTCCGGACGCGCCGTCGTCCCCCGGCTCGTCGCTGAAGAGGTCGGCCTGCGGGGACATTCGTTGATTGTCCCACCACGGGGACGTTTCATCAACGACCCCCCTCATGGGAGAATGACGCCGTGCTGTTCGACGGTTCGTACCACCAGCTCCCCGACACCGACCCGGGCGAGACCGAGGAATGGCTCGAGTCACTCGATGCCGTGGTGGAGACCCACGGCCGCAACAGGGCGCGTTACCTGCTGACGCGGCTGCTCGCCCGGGCCCAGGAGCAGCAGGTCAGCTTCCCTGCCAGCGTGTCCACGCCCTACATCAACTCCATCTCGAAGGAGAACGAGCCCTGGTTCCCGGGTGACGAGCACATCGAGCGCCGCATCCGCGCGTTCATCCGCTGGAACGCCGCCGTCATGGTGTCGCGTGCCAACCACGAGTCCGAGGGAATCGGCGGCCACCTGTCCACCTTCGCCAGTTCCGCCGCGCTGTACGAGATCGGCTTCAACCACTTCTTCCGCGGCAAGGACGACGGCGGTTCGGGCGACCACATCTACTTCCAGGGGCACGCGGCGCCCGGCATCTACGCGCGCGCGGTCCTCGCGCGCCGCCTCCACGCGGACGACCTCGACCGTTTCCGCCGCGAGATCGGCCGCGCGGGCAAGGGCCTCTCCAGCTATCCGCACCCGCGTCTCATGCCCGACTTCTGGGAGTTCCCAACGGTGTCCATGGGGCTCGGCCCGCTCACCGCGCTGTACCAGGCCAGGTTCAACCGCTATCTCACCAACCGCGAGATCGCCGACACCACACAGAGCAGAGTGTGGGCGTTCCTCGGTGACGGTGAGTGCGACGAACCCGAGACCCTCGGCGCCATCTCCCTCGCCGCGCGCGAGCAGCTCGACAACCTGGTGTTCGTCGTGAACTGCAACCTGCAGCGACTCGACGGGCCGGTGCGCGGCAACGGCAAGATCATCCAGGAACTCGA
>JBMUAQ010000095.1:0-7748 GCA_049454855.1 Ilumatobacteraceae bacterium | reverse complement strand
TCAAGGTCGGCGCACCGGTGGTGGGCCTGAACGACGGTGCAGGTGCGCGCATCCAGGAGGGCGTGGTGTCGCTCGCCTCGTACGGCGGGATCTTCTGGCGCAACGTGCAGTCCTCGGGCGTGATCCCGCAGATCTCCGTCATCCTCGGCCCCTGTGCCGGCGGTGCGGTGTACTCACCCGCGATGACCGACTTCATCTTCATGGTGAAGGAGTCCAGCCACATGTTCATCACCGGCCCCGACGTGGTGAAGACCGTGACCGGCGAGGACGTGACACTGGAGGAACTCGGCGGCGCGATGAGCCACTCGTCGAAGTCCGGTGTCGCCACGTTCATGTCGCAGGACGAACAGTCATGCCTCGACGACGTGCGCTTCCTCCTGTCGTTCCTCCCGTCGAACAATCTCGAGGAGCCCCCGGCCGAGGATGCCGC
The DNA here is from genome assembly GCA_049454855.1 of Ilumatobacteraceae bacterium. Lineage (GTDB taxonomy): Bacteria > Actinomycetota > Acidimicrobiia > Acidimicrobiales > Ilumatobacteraceae > UBA2093. The sequence goes on along the minus strand of JBMUAQ010000095.1, from coordinate 7,318 downwards.
CGACGACCCCGAGCGTTCGTGTGATGCGCTGCGCGACATCCTCCCTGCGTCACCGAACCAGCCCTACGACATGAAGAAGGTCATCCGCGAGGTCGTGGACAACGGTGAGTTCTTCGAGTACTTCCCGCACTGGGCCAAGAGCATCGTGTGCGGGTTCTCCCGTGTCGACGGTGTGCCGGTCGGAGTCGTGGGCAACCAGCCGATGGCATTCGCCGGCGTGCTCGACATCGAGAGCAGCGAGAAAGCCGCGCGCTTCGTGCGCACCTGCGACGCGTTCAACATCCCGCTCCTCACGTTCGTCGACGTGCCGGGCTTCCTGCCCGGCGTCAACCAGGAGCACGAGGGAATCATCCGCCACGGCGCGAAGCTGCTGTACGCGTTCTGCGAGGCAACTGTGCCCCGCATCCAGATCATCACCCGCAAGGCCTACGGCGGCGCGTACGTGGTGATGAACTCGAAGTCGATCGGTGCCGACCTCGCGTACGCATGGCCCACGGCCGAGCTCGCGGTCATGGGCCCGCAGGGTGCGGTGGAAATCGTCTACCGCCGCGAGCTGCAGCAGGCTGCCGACCCGGTGGCACGCCGCAACGAACTGGTCACCGAGTACACCGAGAGGTACGCGAACCCGTACGCGGCCGCCGAGCGCGGGTACGTCGACGACGTGATCGACCCCGCGGACACGCGGAAGATGGTGGTCGCGGGACTGCGCATGCTGCGCTCCAAGCGCGAGGAATTGCCGAAGCGCAAGCACGGCAACATGCCCCTGTAGGAGGGAACGATGACGAACTTCGAGGGAAACTGGTCACCACCCCCGCCCCCGGGTCGCGACAACGACTATGCGGGTTTCTGGATGCGCTTCGTTGCGCATCTGCTCGACCAGATCAGCGTGCTGGTCATCGTCATTCCCCTGGCCATTGTCGGGCTCACTGTGGATCACCCCGCAGCGGCCGGGCTCTCCGTCGTGAGTGCCCTCGCCGCATCGTGGCTTCTCGCCAAGTGGACCTCGGAACGCGGCGGCTCGCCGTGGAGGGCGCGGTTCGGTGTGCTGGTGCTCGAGTCCGGGTCGGGTGCATTCCTCCCGATGGAGCGCGCGTTCCGCAGGACTGCGTTCGTGAACCTTCTCGGAGTGGTGACCACGTGGGTGCCCGGTCTGTTGGCACTCGTGATCATCGACTACCTGTGGATGCTCTGGCCGACCGTGCCCCGGCCGGGGTGGCATGGCGCTTCAGCGGGCGCTGGTGGGCCGCCCAGCACGTCGTGCGGCGGTCACGGCCCGGGTACTGACGTGCGGCCGCCGGTCGACACCGAGTTGACCACGGTCACCGACACGTCGGCGGTGCTGCACCGCCACGTCGAGACGATCCGCCTCGACAACCTTGAGCCCGGCACCGAGCACGAGGAACACGGCATCAGGTTCTCCACGCTCGAGCCACCGCCCGGTCGCCTGTTGTGCCGGTTCGCAACGGTGAACGACGTGCACTTCGGGGAGACGGAATGCGGCCGCATCGACGACAGCCCTCTCGGGCCCATCCAACGGCCGTTGCCAGGTGAGCGTCCGTACCCGTTGGTGATGAACGAGAGTGCCGTCGCCGAGATCTCCGCCATCGACCCTGCGGCGGTGATTGTGAAGGGCGACCTCACCGAGGACGGCCGCGACGAGGAGTTCGCCGCGTTCCGCGACACGTACGGCGTGTTCGGGGACCGCCTGCACACCGTGCGCGGGAACCACGATTCCTATCGCGGCCAGGACGAGTACTCGGGCGACCGCTGGATCGAGCTGCCCGGCATCGCGGTCGGCCTCCTCGACACCGCCCGTCCGGGCGAGACGACCGGTTCCATCCGTGACGACCAGTTCGAGTGGCTCGAGGCGCAACTCGCAGCTGCCACCGTGCCCGTGATGCTGATGGGGCACCACCAGCAGTGGGTGGAGGGACCGCGCAGCGACGACTACTTCGGTCTGCACCCCGACTGCAGTGACCGCCTGAGCGACCTCTGCGCACGCCATGCGAACGTGATCGCCTACACCGCGGGTCACACGCACCGTCATCGTGTGCGCACGATGCCGCGCGCGCACATACCCACGGTGGAGATCGGCTGCGTGAAGGACTTCCCCGGCACGTGGGCCGAGTACCGCGTGCACGAGGGCGGTGTGATGCAGGTGGTGCACCGCATCTCGTCGCCGGAGGCACTCGCATGGAGCAACCGATGCCGTCATCTGTACTCCGACTTCGGCACGGACTACCAGAGTTACGCGATGGGAACGCTGGCCGAGCGCTGCTTCGTGATGGGGCTGAGGTGACCCGTGGCCGTTCCTGATGAAGGTGTGCAGGCACTCGCCGGGCTCCGGGTGATTGACCTCTCCACGGTGCTGGCCGGGCCGAACTGCGCGCGCTACCTGGGCGACTTCGGGGCGGACGTGATCAAGGTTGAGCGTCCCGACACCGGAGACAGCCTGCGCAACATGGCATGGCGCGACCCCGCCGACGGGGAGGGGCTGTGGTGGCGATTCGTGAACCGCAACAAGCGCACCGTTGACCTCGACCTGAAGAATGACGCAGACCGTGAGGTGTTCCTGCGGCTCATCGACGGAGCCGACGTGCTGGTGGAGAACCTGCGGCCGGGTGTGCTGGAGAAGCTCGGTCTCGGGCCCGATGTTCTGCTCGCGCGCAACCCCGACCTGGTGGTCACTCGTGTGACCGGGTTCGGCCAGACCGGCCCGTACGCCCCGCGTCCAGGGTTCGCGACCATCGCCGAGGCGATGGGCGGCGTCGCGGCGATCAGCGGACAGCCGGGCGGTGACCCGATGATGCCGGCGTTCGCACTCACCGACGAGGTCACCGGCCTCGTCGCAGCCTTCGCCACGATGGTCGCTCTGCACAGCGGACGCGGACAGGTGGTGGACGTGAGCCTGCTCGAGTCCATCTTCCATCTCCTCGGGCCACTCATCAGCGTGTGGCTCACACGGGGCGAGCTGCAGGAACGCATGGGCTCGGGCATCCCCTACACGGTCCCGCGCGGTGCGTACCGGTGCAGCGACGGGAAGTTCATCGGGCTCTCCACCAGCAGTGACTCCGTGGCGCGGCGTGTGATGGCACTGCTGGGCCTCGGCGACGATGCATCAGTTGCGACGTTCGAGGGGCGCGTGGCGAACCGCGAGCGCATCGAGGCCGCCATGAGCGCATGGTGCGCCGCGCGCACACAGGAGCAGGCGCTCCGCGAGCTCTCCGAGGCCGACGCGGCGGCCGGCCCGATCATGGACATGGCCGACATCGCAGCCGACCCTCACTACGCGGCCCGGGACGCGATCATCACCGTTGAGGGCACGCCGATGCAGGGCCTGGTGGCGAAGCTGAGCGGAACACCGGGCGAGATCCGCTGGCGCGGCCGGCCGCGTGACGCCGACCGCGGGCACATCCGCCGGCACGGCTGGGACTGAAACGCCGTCCGGCGCCCCGTCCGTCATAAGTTCTCGCGACCGACATGGACCACTCAACCTCGCGCTCCCGCCTGCTCACCCTCGGCTACAGGGTGCTCGCCGTCCTGGTCGGCCTGGTGCTCATCCCCGTGGTGATCGTCGCGCGGGAGAATGGTGCGACCGGAGGTTTCAAGGAGGCCCCCGTCGCGAACATCAGCGGCATCGCCCGTGTACTCGTGCCGACGGAGCTGCCCACAGACCCCGATGTGGATGCGACCCGCTGGGTGATCCAGCGCGGTGACACCACGATTCCCATTGACGACGAGGACGCACGAGGTCTGGTACCCGGCCAGGTGGTGCGCGCCAAGTACTCACCGCAGGACGGTGTGCAGCAGGTGGTGAGGGCGGCCGGAGTGACGCGCCCCACCGCCCCGATTCCACAGAGGAACCTTCTCGTGGTTCCTGTGCAGTGGTCCGACAGTAAGATGTCAGACGCAAGGCTTGCTGACACTGCGAAGACAGTGTCAGAGCTGACAACTTGGTGGTCGGCCGCGTCCGCCGGGATCGAGACTCTCACCGTCCGGGTGGCCCCGGTTCTGGAGGTCACACCCACCGAGGAGTGCGACGACTACGGGGTTGCGAATCAGGTGCGCGACTGGGTGTCGAAGTCAGAGTCTGCAACCTGGGTGACGAACACGGCGCTGCTGTGGCCCGAGAAGTCGGGCTGCTGGTACGGGGGCCTCGGCCAGATGCCCGGCTCTTTCACGTGGATGAACAGCACTGCGCCCTATGTCTGGGCCCACGAACTCGGGCACAACATGGGTCTGCCGCATGCCAACTCGTGCGGGTGGCTGAAACAGGAGGGGCCGAACAGCTATTCCCTGGTCCCCACCAAGCCGAGTTACCTCACACAATGCGCGAACTGGGAGTACGGGAACCGCTACGACATCATGGGGAGCAGCGGGGACCTCGGCTCCGGTTTCAACGTGCAGTACATGAACAGCATCGGGTGGCTTGCCGACGCACAGGTCGCCCGGTGGGACGGCACCGACCGCACGTACCAACTGTCGCTTGCCACGGCCACCGCGGCACCTCTCAGGGCCGTGCAGATCCCCTCGACCAAGTCACTCGGCTCGCTCGACGAGGGTGACTTCTGGGTGCAGTACCGCGCCAAGGGGCCCAGAAACTGGGTCGATGACACGGCCGGCGTGTTTCTCACCATGAGTCCATCGGCTGACTATGTCAAGGGGATGCAGATGCAGAGGAAGTCGAGCACGGGTGGGTCCTGGCTGTGCCCGATATCCGAGGGAACCCAAGGTTTCGACACGAAGTACCTGCTGCAGCCGGGAATGTCCTTCGACGACAGGTTGGGTCGTTTCCGCATCACGCTTGAGTCGCTCACGCCCGACACCGCCCAGCTGAGGATCCAGCCGGGTCCTTCTCGCCCCGTTGTCACCGCGACAGACGTGACCACCTCGCTGAAACTCGACGACACGGGCATACCCACCGGCGGCATCACCGTGAACTGGAACGCCTCGGTGTCACCCGATCCGAACCTGGTGGAGCCCTCCATCTGGACTGCCACCGTGTCCCCCGGCGGTGCCACCTGCTCGGTGCCGGTGTTCTCGAGGTCTTGCACAATCGCGCGGGTACCCCGGAACCAGCCGTTGTCCGTCTCCGTGACCGGAAGTTCCCCGGTGGGCAACGGCGTCACCACCGGGCCCGGCGTCGAGCCAGTCCCGAACTCGCCCCCGATCGTTGTGGTGGACACCACCACGGGCGAGACGACTGCCGAGATACGCCCGCGGGTGGAGGACGACGGCGGACTGCCGGTCACCTCGATCATGGTTGCCCGCGAGGGTGACCAGCCCTGCAATGCCACGACAGCGTCATGTGCGTTCACAAATCTGGCATCCAAGTTCACGCACAAGTTCATCATCGAGGCCTCGAATGCCGCCGGAGCGAGGAGCACCAGCGTGGAGGTGACCACCCTGCCCCGGAAGCCCGGGAAACCGGTGGGAAGCGCCACGGTCGAAGGAGGCACCGCCACCATCACGGTGGATGTCCACCCGCTCGACCGTTTCAACGCGGACGTGCTGGAACTCGAGTGCAGGGGCACCACCCGCCGCGGTGGCGGCTTCTGGTACCTGTTCGAATCGTACGTATACAAGGGAACCCCCGTCGTGGAGACGCGCAACGTCGGCACCGGGACGGTGACGGAATGCTCGGCCACCGCGCAGACCTGGTTCCCGTTCAACTACGGCAGCACGGCCGTGTTCAAACCCGGGAAGCCGGCAACGGACACCGGCGGAACGAACGATCCCGGGAACGGAGGAGGCGGCACCGTCAACACGGTGCCGGTGGACAACCCGATCACGATCTCGGTGAAGGCCACCAGGTTCCAGCGGGGCCGCTACGTGGTGAGATGGAACGCAAAGTCACGCGACGGCAAGACCGTGAAGGTCACCGTGCCCAAGTTCGGTTCGCGCAAGTGCGTGCCACGCACGAGAACCTCCTGCGTGGTGGTCGGTCTGCGCCCCGGGAAGACCTACAAGGTGGTGTTCGTCGGCAAGACCACCGCAGCCACGAAGAAGGTGAACTTCTCCATCAAAGCCCGCTGACCACGGTCCGCCGGCGGGCATCGGACCTCACTAGAGTGAACAAGGCTCACCCAGGGAGACCATGGACCAGACCCAACCCGATCTTTCGCGCGCCTACAGGGTGCTCGGCCTCACTGCCGTGGCCACGTTCCTCGTGTCCCTCGACACCAGCATCGTGGTGGTCGCGAAGAACTCCATCCAGGCCGACCTCGGCCACCCCACGCTCCTCACCTGGGTGTTCAGCGCGTACTCCATCGCGTACGCCGCCGGACTCCTCACCGCCGGGCGCTTCGCAGACGTGAACGGCCGCAAGCGTTCGTTCCTGCGCGGTCTCGCCACCTTCAGCATCGGTTCGGTGCTCTGCGGACTCGCACCTTCGGCACCTTTTCTCATCGCGGCGCGCGTGGTCCAGGCACTCGGCGGCGCCCAGCTGACCCCCGCCTCGCTGGCGCTCGTGCTGCCGGAGTTCCCGGTGGAGAAGCGCACCGTGGCGATCGGCATCTGGGGGGCCGTGGGTGGACTCGCGGCAGCGGCCGGTCCGTCGGCCGGCGGTCTGCTGGTGGATGCACTGTCGTGGCGCTGGATGTTCTTCATCAACGTGCCGTTCTGCATCTTCACCCTCGTGGTCGGCAGCCGCATCCTCCACGAGAGCAAGGACCCGAACGCAACGAAGAACGTCGACGTCGTGAGCACTGCGCTCGGGTTCCCCGGTGTCGCTTTCGTGACACTCGCGATCGTGCAGAGCGGCGACTGGGGCTGGGCTGACTCGCGCACGATGGCGTCGCTCCTCGGCGGATTGCTCCTGCTCGCGCTCTTCGTGAGGCGTTGCGGCAGCGTGAGCGACCCGCTGCTCGATCTCTCCCTGTTCAAGTTGCCGTTCGTGGTGGCGGCGAACATCTCCGGGCTCTTCTTCTCCATCGGGTTCCTCGGCATGTGGCTGTTGAACACCCAATGGCTGCAGGCGGTGTGGCACTACAGCCCCGCCCAGTCGGGACTCGCCATTGCACCCGCGCCGATCATGGCTGCAACTTTCGCCGCTCCGATGGGGCGCCTGGCGATGAAGTGGGGCCACGCACGCGTCCTCATGCTCGGCTCTGTACTGTTGTCGTTCGGCACCGTGATGCTCACGATCACTCTCGAGCCCACCCCGCACTACGTCACAGACCTGCTTCCATGGATGATCATCACGGGTGCCGGTGTCGGCTGCTCGATGTCCACACTCTCGGCCGCTGCCAGTGCGTTCCTCCCCCCTGCGAAGTTCGCGATGGGTTCTGCGCTCAACACCACGATGCGCCAGGTGGGC
>JBMUAQ010000094.1:0-7807 GCA_049454855.1 Ilumatobacteraceae bacterium | reverse complement strand
CACCGAGGTCGGTGAGGATGTCGCCGAACAAGTTGTCGGTGACGATCACGTCGTAGCGGTGGGGGTCCTGCACGAAGTAGATGCACGCTGCATCCACGTGGTTGTACGCGGTGCCGACTCCGGGGTATTCCGCGGCAACGGCATCGAACGTGCGCTGCCAGAGGTCGCCGGCGAAGGTGAGCACGTTCGTCTTGTGCACGAGCGTGACGTGCCGGCGCACGCGGGTGCTCGCCAGCTCGAAGGCGTAGCGGATGCAGCGCTCCACACCCATGCGCGTGTTCACGCTGCCCTGCGTGGCGACCTCGTGCGCGGTGCCGCGGCGCAACACGCCACCCTCCCCCACGTACGGGCCCTCGGTGTTCTCGCGGATAACCACGAAGTCGTGCGGGGTCTGGTGCCCCGGCGCGGTGCCGACGAACGGACGCTGGTTCACGTAGAGGTCGAGCTCGAAGCGCATCTTCAGCAGCAGGCCGCGCTCGATGACACCGGGCGCCACCTCCGGCGTGCCAACCGCCCCGAGAAGGATCGCGTCGAAGTGGCGCAGCTCGTCGAGCGTGGCGTCCGAGAGGATCTCGCCGTCGCGCAGGTAGCGCGCGCCACCGAGGTCGAAGTCGACGGTGTCGAGGGCCACACCGGCGGCCCGCACCACCTTCACGGCCTCCGCCGTGACCTCGGGACCGATGCCGTCCCCTCCGATGAGTGCGATGCGGTGAGCCATGGGGAACCATCGTACGAGCCACCGATAGCCTCCCCCTCATGGCGAAACACCTGCTCTCCAAGGAGACGTACGCCAGGCTCGAGGCCGAGGTCGCCGAGCTGGAGCACACCGTCCTCCCCGCCGTCGCCGACAAGATCGGCCGTGCCCGCGAGATGGGCGACCTCTCCGAGAACGGCGACTACCACGCCGCGAAGGACGAGTACGGAATGCTGAACGACCGCAAGAACCTGGTGCAGGGCATCCTCGAGAACTCCGAGATCGCACCCGCTCCCCCGGCCGGCGAGGTGGGCGTGCTGTCCGTCGTGACGGTGCTGTTCAAGGGCGACCGCCCCGAGGACGCCGAGACTTACCTCATCGGCCACATCGAGGAGAAGCGCGACGGGCTCGAGATCATGTCGCCCGCCTCCCCGATCGGCTCGGCGCTGCTCGGGCACCGCGAGGGTGACGAGGTGTCGGTGACCCTGGAGAACGGGAACAAGGTGGCCGTCACCGTGGTGAAGGTGGCGCACTGACCGCTCACCCCGTCCCCCCGCTGCCGCCCGGCCGGCAGGTGGAGATCCCCGGACGCGGCACCACGTTCGTGCGCGAGCTCGACGGCCCGGCGGGCGCCCCCACCGTGATGCTGCTGCACGGGTGGACCGCGACGGCCGACCTCAACTTCTTCACGTGCTACGGGGCGCTGGCCGAGCATTTCCGCGTGGTGGCGCTCGACCACCGCGGCCACGGGCGCGGCATCCGCACGTCGCGACCGTTCCGGCTGTCGGACTGCGCCGACGACGTGGCGTCGCTCGCCGACGTGCTCGGAATACCCACGTTCATCCCCGTCGGGTACTCGATGGGCGGAACCATCGCACAGCTGATGTGGAAGCGCCACGAGCCGCGCGTCCGCGGGCTCGTGCTGGCCGCCACCTCGGGTTACTTCGCGAACTCGGCGGTGGAGCGGCGACGCTTCGCCCTGCTGAGTGCCATTGCCGGTGCCGCCCGTGCCACACCGAAGCCGGTGCGCGACTGGATCAGTGACCAGCTGTTCGTGTCGCGCAAGACGATGGTGTGGGAGCCGTGGGCTGTGCAGCAGGTGGCGAGCCACGAATGGCGCCACGTGCTGGAGGCCGGCGCCGCACTCGGTCGCTACGACGCGCGCGGGTGGCTGGGGTCGATCGACGTGCCCGTCGCGGTGGTGGTGAACTCGTCCGACCGGGGCGTGCGCACGACGCGCCAGAGGCACCTCGCGAACGCGATCCCGGGGGCCTCCATTCACGAGGTGGAGGGCGACCACGACTCCGTGTGGGCGAACGCGGCGGAGTTCGTGCCCACCCTCGTGCGTGCGTGTCTCGACGTCGACCGGCGCTCCGCCGGCGCGCTGCGGAACTGACCGTCACAGGTCCCGGTTCGTCGCAGGTCACAGCGCCCTGCTGTCTCCACAGGGAATGGCGGCCGTTCCCGCGCTGTTCGCTATTGGGTGACACACGCCGTCCGACTTCGCAGCGCCTGGAGACGCAACAGCCGGCTCGCCCGGCTCGGCGCCCGGCTCGGCATCGGCCATGCGGCAACCTCGGCGCGGAAGGTGTTCGCCGGGGCAGAACGACGTGAGCAGCTCTCCCGCGAGCGCGAGATGCGCTCGGCACAGCAGATTGCCGCCGAGCTCGGCAACATGAAGGGTGCCCTCATGAAGCTCGGCCAGATGGCCAGCTACCTCGACGACGGCCTCCCCGAGCCGATGCGCATGGCGCTGTCCCAGCTGCAGAACCAGGCGCCCCCGATGAGCATCGACCTCGTGCGGCAGGTGGTCCGCGAGGAACTCGGTGGTGAGATTGAGGACCTCTTCGTCGAGTTCGACGCACAACCGATCGCCGCGGCCTCCATCGGCCAGGTGCATCGCGCGATCATCGTCGATCCGTCCACGGGCGAGGAGCGCGCGGTGGCGGTGAAGGTGCAGTACCCGGGTGTGGCCGAGGCCATCGATGCGGACCTGCGCACCGCGGATCTGCTCGGCACTCTCCTCGCGTTCGGGTTCAAGAGCCTGAACCCCGAGGAGATGGTGGCCGAGATCAAGGACCGCCTGCGCGAGGAGCTCGACTACACCCGCGAGGCGGAGAACCAGCGCCTCTTCGCCGGTTTCTACCGCGACCACCCGTTCGTGAACGTGCCCGGCGTGGTGGATGCGTACTCCACCCGACGCGTGCTCACCACCGAACTCGTCACCGGGGCGACCTTCGACGAGGTGCTCACCTGGAGCCAGGAGGAGCGCGACATGGCAGGCGAGGCCATCTTCCGGTTCGTGTTCCGCAGCCTGTACCGGTTCCGCGCGTTCAACGGCGACCCGCACCCCGGCAACTACGTGTTCCACGGCGGCGGGAGGGTGACCTTCCTCGACTTCGGCCTGGTGAAGCACTTCACGCCCGACGAGATGGAGATGTTCCAGAGCATGGTGCGGTCCGCGGTGCTCGACGGCGACATGGCGGAGTACCGGCGCATCGTGGAGGACGCGGGCATGCTGCAGAAGGACGCCCCCGTCAGCACGGAGGACGCGGGTGACTACTTCGCCCACTTCTACGAGCCGGTTCGCGAGTCACGCCGCATCGAGTGGACGTCGACGTACGCCACCTCCATCGTGCGGCACACGTTCGACCGCACGTCGTCGATCGCCCAGTACGCCACCGTGCCGCGCAGCTTCGTGTTCATCCAGCGCATCAACCTGGGCCTGTACGCCATACTCGGACGCCTCGCGTGCGCGGGGAACTTCCGGCGGATCAGCGAGGAGCTGTGGCCGATGACGGCCGCCGCACCGTCCACCCCGATGGGTGAACTGGAGGCCCGGTGGCTGGCTGCGCGCACAGCCAGCGACATCGTCTAGACATCTCCCGGGGCGGGTCATGTCTGCCCCGGAAAGGGGTCACCCACATGGCACAGGACTACCCATCGTTCGGCACACCGGGGCGGGAGTACTTCCGCCACATCACCGGACTCGCACCGGACGACGACGGCCCGGTGTGGATGGTGAACTTCATGCACTACCGCACAGAAGCCGCCTATGCGGACGGCTCACGCGGTCTCACCGGCCGCCAGGCCGACGACCTCTACATGCCGACAGCGGTGCTGAATGCGATCGGTGCGGAAGTTCCCTTCTACGGCGACGTGGTGATGCAGCTCGACCCCAACCCGCCCCGATGGGACCGCATCGGCGTCGTGCGCTACCCCACCCGGCGCGCGTTCGTGGAGATGCAGGCCCGCCCGGACTTCCAGGAGCTGGTGGTGCACAAGCACGCCGGCATGGAGTCCACCATCATCACCGGCTGCCGTCCGTTCGCGATCGCAGAGGGTATGCGCCCCGACTCCTCCACGTGGTCATCGCTCGAGCATGCACCCACCGCCGACGACGGCCCGGTGACCGTGATCCACATGATGAAGTTCACACCCGGCGGACTCGACGACGGGATGGCGAAGTACCAGGAGAAGGCGGGCCGGCTGGTGAAGAAGTACGGCGGCGGGCCGGTGGCGATGTTCGAGGTGGAGGGCACGATCATGGGCGACGGACGCGAGTGGGACCAGGTGCGGTTCGTCTCGTACCCGTCGCTGCGCGCCTTCTTCGCGATGGTGAACGACCCCGAGCGCGCAGAGGCGCAGGGAGACCACCGCAACAGGGCACTCGAGTACACCTACACGGTGGTGGTGCGCGCCACCACCAACTCGTTCGTCACGAACGGCGCCGCGTAGCCGGCCTCCCGGTCCGTGGCGTGAATCCCACTGCGGACCGTGGTTCAGGAAACCGCCGCTCGGTCCACCGAGCTTCGCAGGTCAGCGGCACGTGTCGCCGGGGGCTCCGGGTGCATCCCGGGTGTTACGCGGCTGATTCCTTGCGGCGTCGACGAACTGCAGGGGGCAGGAAGAGCGCGGCACCGACCGCAAGAAGAATCGGCAGCACGATGAGCCATGTCGCGATGTTCGATTCCTTGTTGAACTCGCGCACTGCCACACCGAGGGTGAACGTGACCTTGTCCTTGCCCTTTTCCTTCGTCGTGATGGCCACCCTGTGCGCACCGGTCGGCACATCGGCCGGGATGGTCACGACCGTGTCCAGCGTGCCGGCCGGGCCCACTGTTGCGGTTCCGATGCGGACCGGGGTGGAGAACATCCACATCTCCACTTCGGTGCCGGGCTCGAACCCAGCGATCTTGATGGCGATTCTGGCGCCCGGCTCGAGGGTCACGTTGCCATCGGAGTCGAGGGCAAGCGTTCTTCCCTCGGCATCCACCGAGGAGACCTCGGCGTTCAGTTCCCCCACCGAGATGACGACCTTGTTGTCCCGCCTCGACACCGTGGCCTGCTGGACCTTTCCGTCCTTCGTGACCGCGGCCTGACCGGTCTCGACCGCGGCAACCACGGGAACCGGCACCGTCGTTGACGTCGGGGCCGGGGCAACCGAGGTGGATGTGGACGTCGTGCCGACCGCACCGCTTCCCCTCGACGTGGGGGCCGTGCTCTTCAGGGGCACTGTTGACTGCGGCAGGGTCACTGCGACCGTCGGCAGGGATGACTGGGTTGCCGAGGCAAGGACTGTCGTGGACGTGGTCACGGGGTTGTTGATGACGATCTGCAGAACAGGCGCGGCAGTCGTTGTGCTTGACGGGACTGTCGTGGTGGTGGTGGTGGTGGTGCTCGTCGTTGTGGTGGTTGGCACCGGTGTCCACACGGCATAGAGGGTGACATCGGCGTTTGTCGAGTAGTTGCTGGCACCCGCGGCGTAGGCGGTTCCCGATCCGTCGGCAGACGTGTTCCAGCCGCCGAACGTGTAGCCGGTGCGGGCCAGCGTTCCGGTGTTGGCCGCAACGGCCGACGCGGCGCCACCCGACGTGAAACTGCCGTTCGCCGGCACGGTGCCCGAAGTGGCACCGTTCGCGTCGTACGTGATCGTGTACGTGACGGGGTAGAAGGTGGTGACGGTCGCGTTGTAGTTGGTGAGGATGTCCGCGGCACTGAGAACCCTCGTGTACGCGAGCACGGAGCTGATGCTGCCACCGAAGCTGTAGGCGGGGGCGTCCTGGCCGTTGCCGATCCATGTCTTGCCGTCGGCTGAGCATGTCAAGGAGTTGTTGGCGTAGCCCGTACCCGTCGCCTTCAGGACTCCGTTGATGTAGAGATTGATCTGGCCGGTCGACTTCTCCCGTGTCGCTGCCACATTCGTCCACGTGTTCGTGTTCACCGAGTCGGTCGTGGCAAAGGTCGCGTCCGACGTGCCCGCACCGAACGCGAGCTTGCCGGAGCTGTTGACCCCGAGTCCCCAGTCATTCGCCCTGCCGCCGCACTCGGACGCCATGATGTACATCGTGGTGTAGTGCGCAGAGCCGTAACCCACCTGACTGGTCTTGATCCATGTCTGGAGTGAGAAGTTGTCGGTGAGGAAGTTTCCGTTGACGGTGATCTTGTTCGCGCTGCTAGAGGTGTTGCCGACGTAGGTCCTGGTGAACTGGAACGACTTGGGGCCGGTGGAGTCGAACGTAGGGAGCGGGCTGCCTGCGAGGGTGCCGTTGCGGCCGGCGTTGCTCAGGTCGGTGACGGTCGTGCCGCTGCCCGGGTACGAAGCATTCAGGTTCGGGTCGAGATTGAGCGCCAGATCAGCCTCGACGATCCCCGAGGTGACCGCGGAGGCGACGGGAACGAACGGGGCGACCGACAGGATGGACCCGACCAGGACGGCTGAGGTGAACGCGACAGGAGCCAAACGCCCCGTCATGACCTTGATCATGGGCAGATGGTACACGTGACAGACAGCGACTGTTTGTTTACGGTGGATGACATTTCGTTGCCTGACTCGCCCGGCCTGTCGGCGCAGATAGTGTCCGGAAGTGCGCAAGTTCCTCGCAGTTGCAGTTCCCCCGATGATTGCCCTCGCTGCATGCGGCGGTGGCAGCTCGGCCACCGAGGACACCGATGGGTCCCGCAACGTGGTGCTGCCCCAGGTGAGGCTCAGCGGCCGGGTGGTCGACGCGAAGACCCTCAAGCCGCTGGGGGGCCTCAAGGTCACCGGCTACTCGTACCTCACCCAGGTGCGGACGAACGCGGAAACAGACGGCATGGGGAAGTTCTCCATGAGCGTCTCGGGTGACGAGTTCGGTCTCCAGATTGCGCCCACCAGCACGTACTGCGGCGGCATGGTGAAGATCCTCGCCACCCCGCAGGCCTCACTCAACGCAATCGCGACGAGCCGCGACAACGCGAACACCTTCGTTGCAGGGGACAAGGGCACCATCGGCGTCTACAAACTCGGCGCCCCGCTCTGCCCCTGACCGGTTTTCCCGCGTCGGGCCCGGGGCGGTCGGCACGGAACCCGCGGCTCGGGAAACCGTCGTCCTAGGCCAGGGTCTCGAAGTCGAGGCCGATGTCGAGCACCGGGGATGAGTGCGTCAGCGCACCGACGCTGATGAAATCCACCCCCGTCGACGCCACCTCCCGGGCGTTCGCGAGCGTGAGCCCCCCGCTGGCCTCCAGCATCACCGCTCGGCCCGTGGCGCCGCGATGGGCACGTGCAACCTCCACGGCCTCGCGCAGCACGGCAGGCGGCATGTTGTCGAGCAACACGAGGTCGGCGCCTGCGCCCATCGCCTCGCGCAACTGGTCGATGGTGTCCACCTCGATCTCGATCGGCAGACCTGCCGTGTGTGTCCGCACGGCAGCGAACGCCTCACGCACCCCGCCCGCGGCGGCGATGTGGTTGTCCTTCACCAGCGCGGCGTCGCTGAGGCTCATGCGGTGGTTGCTGCCGCCGCCGCAGCGCACCGCGTACTTCTCGAGCGGACGCAGCATCGGCGTGGTCTTGCGGGTGTCACGGATGACCGCACCGGTACCCGCGACGGCGTCCACCCACTTCGACGTCGCGGTTGCGATGCCCGAGAGATGACACAGCAGGTTCAATGCGGTGCGCTCGGCGGTCAACATCCTGCGCGTCGGTGCGGTGACCCTCATCAGCACCGCACCTGCGCTGACCCGGTCGCCGTCAGCCACCAGCCGCTCCACCGATGTGTATTCGGCACCGCACACGGTCTCCACCACGGCAACCGCCACATCCAGTCCAGCGATGCACCCGTCCGCCCC
>JBMUAQ010000093.1:0-7880 GCA_049454855.1 Ilumatobacteraceae bacterium | reverse complement strand
CCCCGACACCACGAGGGCGACGCTCACCACGGCCATCACGAGCGTGAGCGGCACCACCGGCCCCTGCGCGGACAGGAGCCGTGCGAGCCGTCGTGCCACGTCGCGGAAGTTCTCCGACTTCTCGGTGGGCACGCCCACCGTGTTCCACCGACCGCCGCGCATCTCCTGCGCCGCCGCCCCCGACTTCGTCACCTCTGCGGCGCTCGCACCGGGCCGGCCGTTGCCGTTGACAGGGCCGTTGCCGTTCATGCTCACGGGGCCACCGTCCCGCCGGCCGGCACCGGGCCTGCATCGTCCATCGATGCCTGCGACGCGACGATCTCAACGTAGGTCGAGCACGTCGACATGAGCTCGTCGTGGCTCCCGAGACCCACGGTCTCGCCGTCCTCGAGCACGAGGATGCGGTCGGCATTCCGGATGGTGGACACCCGCTGGGCCACGATGACAACCGCCGCGTCCCGCACCCAAGGCGCGAGCTCGGCCCGCAACCGTGCGTCGGTGGCGAGATCGAGAGCGGAGAACGAGTCATCGAAGAGATAGACGTCGGGCCGGCGCACGAGGGCGCGGGCGATGGCCAGACGCTGGCGCTGGCCACCGGAGAGGTTGGCCCCGCCCTGGCTAACCGGGGCATCGAGGCCTCCCGGCATCGAGCGCACGAACTCCCCGGCCTGCGCGATGCGCAGTGCCTCCCACATCTCGTCGTCAGTGGCGTCCTCGCGTCCGTGCTGCAGGTTGCTGCGGACGGTGCCGGAGAAGAGGTACGGCTTCTGCGGGACGAGCCCGACCCTCGACCACAGCACCTCGGGGGCGAGATCACGGACGTCGACACCGCCCACGAGCACCGCGCCATGCGTGACGTCGAACAGGCGCGGCACCAGGTTGACGAGGGTCGTCTTGCCCGAGCCGGTGCTGCCGATGACAGCGACGGTCTCGCCCGGCCGGCACGTGACACTGATGCCGGAGAGAACGGGCTTCTCGGCGCCCGGGTAGTTGAAGCCGACATTGCGCAACTCGAGCGACACGGCGCCGACGAGCGCGGTGACGGGATCGACGGGGGCGACCACGCTGGACTGCGTGTTCAGAACGTCCATGATGCGGTCGGCGCTGACGGATGCCCTCGGGACCAGGGCCGCCATCCATGTGGCCATCATCACCGCCATGAGGATCTGCGTGAGGTAGGTGAGGAAGGCGATCAACGCACCGACGTTGCGCATCTCCCCCGACACGATCTGGTCTGCACCGAACCACACCACCGCGACACCGGCCACGTTCACGAACAACGTGACGGTGGGGAACATGAGCGCCTGCAGGCGGCCGCCGCGCAGTGCGGTGGCGGTGAGTGCCTCGTTGCTGACGCGGAAACGCCCGATCTCCTCCGGTTCGCGCACGAACGCGCGCACCACCCGTATCCCGGTGAGCTGCTCGCGCATCACACCGTTGATGCCGTCGATCCGCTCCTGCATAAGGCGGAAGGTGGGGGTCATCCGCCAGATGATCGAGCCCTGGGCCAGCAGCACCAGCGGGATCGTGACGATGAAGATCCACGACAGGCCGGCATCCTGCTTCACCGCGAGGATGACACCCCCGACCGCGGTGAACGGTGCGCCGAGCAGCATCGTGCAGGTCATCAGCACCAGCATCTGCACCTGCTGGACGTCGTTCGTGATGCGTGTGATCAGGCTCGGAGGGCCGAACTGGTTCACCTCGCGGCTCGAGAACCCGGTCACCCGGTGGAAGAGGTCACGCCTGGTGTCCCGGCCGAACCCCATCGCCGCATGGGCACCCGCCCGCACTGCCGCCACGGCAAAAAGCACCTGGAGCAGGGTGCCGAGGAGCATCACGGCCCCCATCCGCCAGACGTAACCGGTGTCGCCCCGGGCGACACCTTTGTTGATGATGTCGGCGTTCAGCGTGGGCAACCAGAGCCCGGCGAGGGCCTGGACGGCCTGGAACACCGTCACGAGCCACAGAACGCCGCGGTAACGGCCGAGCTGACGGCGCAGGAGTGCAATCAGCATGTCGGGGTCCGGGGAGGCACTCGTTCGACCCTACTCCCCTTTCTCACCGCCGCGTCGCAGCGGAGAGACGCATGTGACGCGTGTCAGAAACGTGAGGTGTGCCGCGTGCCGGGCGGGTCGACCGCCCACGTTGCCGGTGTGCCCCACGTGTCCCCGTACACGAGCTCACCCATGGGTGCGCGCCGCACCGGGCCGTGCGCACCCTTCGGCCGCCCGAGAGTGACCGACGCCGCGATGA
Organism: Ilumatobacteraceae bacterium; assembly: GCA_049454855.1. GTDB lineage: Bacteria > Actinomycetota > Acidimicrobiia > Acidimicrobiales > Ilumatobacteraceae > UBA2093. Next base: position 5,624 of record JBMUAQ010000093.1, on the reverse strand, counting down.
ACACCTCGTCGGGGATGCCGAGCAGTTCCTTCAGTTCGCGGTCGACGAGCGCATGGAACCCCGTGAGCACACCGCCGTAGCCGAGGGCACGGGCGGCGAGCAGGAGGTTCTGCACGGCCGGGTACACCGACGCGCCCTCCGTCGGGGTGGGTTCGCGGTAACGGACGAGACATGCGAGCACGAGCACCGGCACCCGCTCGAGATTGTCGACGTACTCCTGCATCGTGCGGGCCATGCGCGCCTTCGGTGAGTCATCGACGGTGCCGGAACCCTCGTCGTACCCATCGTTCGAGCGCTTGTGGCCCCACACACTTCGTGCACCGCGCGCGATGAGGGCCTTGGCCTCGTCCGCGCGCTCCCCGTCGGTGAGCACCAGGAACCTGAACGGCTGGCGATTCGACCCGCTCGGTGCCCTCGTGGCCGCGAACAGCATGTCGCGCAGTGCGGCCGCGGGTAACGGCTCATCCTGATAGCGGCGCACGGCTCGGGTGGTGGAGATGCCCTCGAGCAACCCGACGGTGTCGGGCAACGCGGGCGTGTCGGTGAGGTCCTCGGGCATGCAGCCATTCTGCTCGCACCACGGAGACGTGCGGTCCGTCGGCGCAGTTACTGTGGGCACGTGCACCCCGAACTCGGCTTCTACACCCTCGCAGGGGCGCCCCGCTCCCCCCGCGACATGCTGGACGAGCTGGCCCACGCCGAGCGTCTCGGTCTCGGCACCGCGTTCATCTCGGAACGTTTCAACATCAAGGAGGCCGGGGCCCTCACGGGTGCCGCCTGTGCCGCAACGACGAAGATCGACATCGTGACGGCGGCGACGAACCACACCACACGCCACCCGGTGGTGACCGCGTCTTGGGCGAGCACCCTGCACCTCCTGTCGGCCGGACGTTTCAGCCTCGGCATCGGCCGGGGCATCGAGGCGATGTTCCGCGCCTTCGGCATGCCGCTCGCCACCACGGAGTCCATGGAGTCGTTCGCGCTTCTCATGCGCCGGCTCTGGAACGGCGAGACCGTGCTGAACCACACGGACGTGACCGGCACCTACCCCGTGCTGCGGCTCGATCCCGAGTTCCGGCTCGACATCCCACTGTCGCTCACTGCGTTCGGTCCGCGCACGCTGGAGCTGGGCGGGCGGGCGTTTGACAACGTCATATTGCACACGTTCTTCACCGATGAGACCACGGCGCGCGCGGTGGCCACGGTGAAGGGCGCTGCCGAACGGGCGGGGCGCGACCCCTCCAGCGTGCGCGTGTGGAGCTGCTTTGCGACGGTAGGCGACCACCTGCCCGCGGACGTGCGGCTGAAGAAGACGGTCGGCCGCCTCGCCACCTACCTGCAGGCGTACGGCGACCTGATGGTGTCCACCAACAACTGGGACCCCGCCGTGCTCACACGGTTCCGCGAGGACCCGTTCGTGCGCGGGTTCGCCGGCGCCCTCGATGCGAAGGCAAGCACCGCCGAGCTCGAGCACGTCGCCACGCTCATCCCCGATGACTGGCTGGCACCCTCGGCCCAGGGTTCGGCCGCACAGTGCGCCGCCGCGGTGCGCGGACAGCTCGCGCTCGGCTGTGACGGTGTGATCATGCACGGCGCATCCCCGACCGAACTGGAGCCGATCATCGGCGCGTACGCCGCCTGACCGCCCCGCACCGTGCGCGGGTCAGCCGGCCCAGTGCCGGGCCAGTGCGTCGGCGGCCGCGGAGGGGTTCTCCACCATCCACCAGTGACCCACGCCTGCGAGCCGTGTCATGCCCGCCCCGACCCATCCGGCAACCTCGGCGTGCATCGCATCTGTTCCGGCGAAGTTGTCGAGCTCCGCGACAACCACCATCCCCCGCGACGGGGCGGCAGCGCGGAACGCGGCACCCAACCGTGACATCGCCGGCTGGGCGGCGCTGCGGTACAGCGAGACGATGCACCGCGCGGTGTCCGCGTCGAGCCCCGCGCTCACCTGACGGGAGACCTGCTCGCCCATGCCGAGCGGACCGAACACCGAGGCGAAGACATCCTCCGGCATGGACACCAGACCCTCTGCGGCGGCCTCGCCGACCCCGGGTGTCTGCCACGCCTGCGCCGCGTCATGCCACACGTAGTCGGGGTGCAGAAGACCCGCGCAGTCCGCAGCCCACGTGCGCACGAGGCCGGGCTCGGCGGCGAGCACGCCGTACACGTGGCCCGCCCCCCAGTCGTGACCCACGAGGTCGACAGGGCCGCCGATGACGTGGAGTTGTTCGAGCAGCCACGCGCGGTACTCGTCCTGCGTTGCCCCCCAACCGTCCGGCACCGTCGCGCCGAACCCGGGGGGCGAGAGCAGCACGACGTCATCGATGCCACGCGCCGACAGTTCGCGCACGAGCGGACCCCAGATTGCCGAAGTCTCGGGGTTGCCGTGGACGAAGACCTTGGTCATGGGCGCCTCATGCTTTGTTCCTCGACTTCAGGTATTCACGGCTGATGCGCCGGCTCTCCTCGTCGAAGGTGGCGAACACCAGCGCATCGGCGTCGGAGGCGTTGCGGCCCGTGCCCGCGATCTCCTCGGTCACCGCATTCACCTGCTGCTTCGTGGTGCGCAGGGCATAACCGGGTTTTGCCGCGATGGCGCGCGCGATCTCGTCCACGTGAGCGCCGAGTGCCTCTGCCTGCACCACGTCGTTCAGGAACCCGAGCGAGCGCGCCTCGTCGGGATGGAACCGCCGGCAGGTGAGCACCAGTTCCTTCGTGGCAGCGGGCCCGATCTCCCGCACGAGTCGCGGGATGCCGCCCCACGCGAGCGGTATTCCGAGGTCGACCTCGGGGATCGAGAACACTGCAGTGTCGGCGGCGTACCGGAGGTCACAGGAGGCGGCAAGCACCAGGCCTCCCCCCACGCAGTGACCCTGGATCGCCGCGATCGTCACGGCCGTCATGCCGGTGACCGCCTCGGCCATCAGACGACCGAGGTCGGCGGTCTCACGCACGCTCCAGTCCGGGTCCGGGGCCGAGAAGTCATCGAGGTCGAAACCCGCACTGAAGGACCGCCCCTCACCCCGCACCACCACGACCTTCACCTCGCGCTGCGTGTCGAACCAGCGTGCGGCCTCTGCGAGTTCGATGAGGGTGCGGCGTGAGAGCGCATTCAGCCTCTCCGGCCGCGCCAGCGTCAGCATGCCGACGGTGCCGTCGGTCTCCGCCCTCAGCGTCTCGTAAACGCCCGACATGGTGCCCCCTTCCCCCTGCCGATGCGTGCAGGGACCGAACGTCCCCATAGTGTCTAGTCGTTCCCGCCGTGTCCCGCGGCGGCCCGGCCACGGAGGACTCACATGGAACGCGAAGCCTGGATCATCGATGCCGTCAGGTCACCGCGCGGGAAGGGCAAGGAGAACGGTGCGCTGCACAACGTGCACCCGCAGCGCATCCTGGCGCAGGTGCTGAACGCCCTGCGCGACCGCAACGGTCTCGACACCTCTCTCGTGGACGACGTGGTGATGGGATGCGGCGCCGGCAGCGGCGACCACTCGATGGACATCGCACGGATGGCCGCGCTGGATGCCGGCTGGTCGCTCGATGCGCCCGGGGTCACCCTCAACAGGTTCTGTGGCTCCGGCCAGCAGGCCGTGAACTTCGCCGCGATGGGCGTGCTGTCGGGCATGCAGGACTGCGTGGTGGCCGGGGGCATCGAGTCGATGTCACGCCCGTCGCCGATGCACGTGGACGGCTTCACCGCGAACAACGCACACCTGCGAGAGCAGTTCGACATGGTGCCCCAGGGCATCTCGGCCGACCTCATCGCCACCCTCGAGGGGTTCACCCGTGAGCAGTGCGACGCCCTCGCCATGGAGTCACAGCGTCGCGCGGCCGAGGCAATCGCCGAGGGCCGCTTCGAGCGCTCGCTCGTGCCGATCCTCCACGACGACGGCACGCTGGCGCTCGCAAAGGACGAGCACCCGCGGCCCGGCACCACCATGGAGGACCTCGCCAAGCTCCAGCCGAGCTTCGCCCAGATGGGTGCGTACAGGAAGGATCCCGACGGCCTCTCCATCGACGAGACCGCACTGAAGGCGTACCCGCAGCTGAAGTCCATCGACCATGTGCACCACGGTGGCAACTCCTCGGGAGTGGTGGACGGCGCCGGTGCGGTGCTGGTGGTGTCGCCGGAGTTCGCCCGGGCCAACGGACTCACGCCCAGGGCCAAGATCACGATGACCGCCGTCGCCGGCACCGAGCCGGTGATCATGCTCACCGCCCCCGGACCGGCGGCCAAGCGGGTGGTGGAGAAGGCTGGCATGACGTTCGGCGACATCGACCTCTTCGAGGTGAACGAGGCGTTCGCCTCCGTGGTGCTGAAGTTCTTCAAGGACACCGGCGTCGACCCCGCAAAGGTCAACGTGAACGGTGGTGCGATGGCCCTTGGTCACCCGATCGGTGCGACAGGCTCGATGCTCATCGGCACGCTGCTGGACGAGATGGAGAGGCGTGACCTGCAGACAGGTCTCGTCACCATGTGCACCGGCGGCGGCATGGGCACCGCCACCATCATCGAACGGATCTAGTCACCCACCGTCACGGACGCCTAATGGCGGTCCGTGAAGCCCACCACCACGGACGCCTAATGGCGGTCCGTGAAGCCATAGGTCGAGCGCAGGTTCTCGTCGGTGAGCACCGCATCGGGCGCGCCCTGGGCGATCAACCTGTGGGCCAGCAGAAGCACAGTGTCGGCGGGTTCTGCATCCACGAGGTCGTGCGTGGCCATCACCACGCAGTGTCCGAGGTTTCGCTCCTCCTGAACCATGCGGGCAACGGCCTTGCGGCCCTGGGCATCGAGGCCCGCGGTGGGCTCGTCGAGCAGCACCACCTGTGCTCGGCGCGCCAGCACCTGTGCGAGATGCACCCGTTGCTGCTGGCCCCCCGACAGCGCATGCATCGGCTTGTTGCGGAACTGGCCGACACCCATCCGCTCCATCGCGGTGTCGACGGCCTCCCTGTCCTCGCGGCCGCCGCGGCGCAGGATCCCGAGTGACGCGAAGCGACCCATGCGCACCACATCTGCCGCCCGCAGGGGAAGCGTCGCGAGCGACTTCGGGTGCTGCGGCAGGTACGCGACATCAGCGGCACGTTCACCGGGCCACTGCCCCAGCACCCGGCAGTCGCCCGACACCGGCTCGAGCAGACCGGCGAGCGTGCGCAGGATGGTGCTCTTTCCCGAGCCGTTTGTTCCCATGAGCACCACGAGGCCACCCGGTTCCACCGAGAGATTGATGCAGTCCACAACCACGTGACGGTCGAAGCCCACTGCGAGGTCGTCGGTGTCGATCAGCGCCATCAGTGCCCGTGCCCCGCGTGATTGTGCCCGGGGTGAGGGTGCGCACCGTGCGACGGGTGGGCGGACATGAACCCGCTCGCCCCTCCACGCACCAACAGTGCGGCCACGAACACGCCGACGGCCACGACCACCACCGTCGCACCTGCCGCGAGATCGTGGTGGTAGCTGAGCAGAAGACCCAGCCACGTGCTGACGGACCCGATCCCCGCCGACACCGCGATCATCGACCCGATGCGCCGCGTGACGAGAGCGGCGGTGGCCGCTGGCGCGAGCAGCATGCCGAACACGAGCAGCGATCCGACCGACTGGAACGACACCACGA
>JBMUAQ010000092.1:0-8416 GCA_049454855.1 Ilumatobacteraceae bacterium | reverse complement strand
CCGGGGCGACAGCCCGCCGTCGATCACCGGCACCACCACGACGCGGACGCCGAGCGGACCGAGCATTCGTCCGGCGCGCGCGGTGGTGCCGCGGATGATCCCGCGCACAGCCCTGGTCGCCCCGTCGCCGGTGCGGGTGCGGGCAACCTCCCACTGCTCGTCGAGCGACGCTGACCGACCGTTCACGACGGACTGCGCGATTCCCCAACCGACGTTCAGCGGCGCACCGGGCAGCGCACGCGGGTCACCGATGAACAAGGTGCGCCAGTTTCCGGTGCGGTCCTTCCCCGGCAGTTGGCGCAGGAGACTTGCCAGCGTGGTGTCGGGCTGCGACCAGTTCCCGGGCACTGCATTCACTGCAGTGGGCACGAGGCCGACCGCGAAGGCCAGGGCAACCACGGCTCCGAGCGGCTGCCGCCACGAGAGTCGACCGCTGCGCAGGTCGACCGAGAGCCCAGCCCCCATCGCCCCGGCGCTCACCGCCAGGCCGAACGCGACCGGAACCATCATCACGGCAGGTTCGGGAAGATGTGCGGGGAGCATCGCCTTGTCGTCGAGCAGCACGAGCAGGAGGCCGACCGTGGACAGCATCGCGCCGCGCAGGGCCCACGGGAAACGCGAGCCGCGCACCACGAGCATCGCACCCACCACAGGTGCGATGAGCAGCACCGACGGGGAGGCGAAGTGGAAATCGCCGAGCTGGAAGCGTGCGAGTGCGAGCAGTTCCAGCCCGCGGCCACCCTCCACCGGCACTCCGGTGACCGCCTCCCACCATCCTGACCTCACATACGCACCCGTCCACGGGAGGTTCAGCAGGAGTGCAGCCAGAACCGAGAGACCGGGCAGCACGAGCCAGCGCGATGACCACTGCAGGCCACCGCCGTTCACCGCTGTGACGAGCGCCCACACCACGGACAACACGAGCAGTGCCACCAGCGCACCGGGCTCGAATGCGACGAGCACTGCGAGCACGAGCGCAACCGTGGCGAAGGTTCTCCACCACTCGGGCCGTTCGAGGTCACCGAACGACTCGGCGTCGTCGGCGGACGCGCGGAGAATCGGCACGTGGCCGACGAGCCGGCGCAGCCCGTGCGCGACCCACGGGAAGAGCGCGTACGTTGCGAGACCGCCCCAGCGGCCCGCAGCCATCGATGTCCACGCGAGCGGCACCGCCGCGTATGCGAGGGTCGCAGCGACGCGCGCGGCGCGGGTGGTGAGCACCGAGGCGAATCGCCACACACCGAGCCAGCCGACGAGCGGCGCACCGACCACCGCCACCGTGCGCAGCAGGCCCATGTTTCCGAGGAACAACCAGCCGCCGACAGCGGTGAGACCGATGCCTGTGGGCACGGCACCGGACTGCCCGAGACCCGCGTTCCACCAGCCCGACAGGAACGAACGTGCGAGGTCGCCGGGCGACGAGTCGAGCGGCACGATCTGGCCCACCTCTGACGGTCCGTTCAGCAGGAGGTCCCGACTGCCCACCACCAGCACACCGATGAGCACGCACCACAGCACGAGGGACGAGCGCGGTGTCGCCTCCCTGTCGCCCGCGGCCGCTGCCTGTGCCTGCTCCAGGCCGCGCCTGCGGTCGCGACGGCGCAGCCAGCCGACGAGATACGCACTGCCCCGCACCTGGAGCGCGCGCACCTCTGCATCGCTGACGATGCGCTGGACACCCGCGCGGCGCCTGCGCACCGACCCGAGTGTGAACGGCAGACGCAGCAGCGCGCGCACCTCGTCGAACGCCCGACGGGGCGAACCGGTCACGAGCACCACGAGCGCATGCACCAGCGTGACGACCAGCAACTCGACGACGAGTGCCGGCATCCGCCGCAACGACGTCATCGTGACGACGGTGGCGAGCCGCGACTCATCCTGCTCGCGTTCCATCTCGGCGAGGTCGGCATCGGTGCGCTCGAGCATCGACTCGCGGTGCATGGCCACCGCGGCCGGCACCACCACGACACGCGCACCCTGCATGTGGACGCGCCAGCAGAAGTCGAGGTCGGTCCCGGCCGGACCGGTCTCCGTCGAGAAACCACCGAGCCCCCTGAACAGGTCGGACCTCACGAGCAGGCACGCTGACGACAACACGAATACGTCCTGCACGGAGTCGTGCTGCTCCTGGTCGATCTCCCCGTCGTCGGCGAGCGGCATGCCGACGCCGAGCCGGTCGACGGCCGTCCCGACGCTCTGGATCATGCGCGGGTCGTCCCAGTGGACGAGTTTCGGGCCGACGGCACCTGCGTTCGACCGGTGCAGTTCCTCGACCATCCGCGACACCGCATCGGGGGCCAGGGCCACATCGTCGTGAAGGAAGCAGAAGAGCCCGCTCTCGCCCTCCACCAGGGAGAGCACCGCGTTGCAGGCCGCCGCGTACCCCACATTCGCACCGGTGTGGCGCACGACGGCCCCCGGCACGTGGGTGTCGATCAGGTCGCGGGCACGTTGGGTGGCCGGGTCATCGGGGTCTCCGTTCAGCAGGAAGAGGGTCTGGAGGCCCGGGTAGTCCTGGCCCGCCAGGGCGGCCAGGGTCTCGGCAAACCAGTCCCCCGGCTCGTGAACGACCATCGTGGCGACCACGGGCGGGGTGAAAAGGGGGTCGGTGGGGGCCACTCGGGACGAGGCTAATGGGGCCGAAGTAGCCCTTCGGGGCGAGCCGACACACTGTCTTGCGAAGTGCTTGCATTTGTTAGCACCTCCCCATAGGCTGGCTTCATGGCGAACATCACTCTCCCCAAGCTCCCCAAGGTCGATCTTCCGAAGGTCGACCTGCCCAGGTTCGAGATCCCCAAGGTCAACCTCCCGAAGATTGACCTGCCCAAGATCGAACTGCCCAAGCTCCCCGCACTGCACTCGATCGATCTCACGAATGTCGACCTCCGCAAGAACGTGGAGTCCGTGCTCGCAAACCCCGCGGTGAAGCAGGCCCGCGATGCCGGATACACCGCCGTCGGTTTCGTGGTGCTCGGCGTGCAGAAGCTGCAGGTACGTCGTCGCGAACTGATCTCCGGACTCGCCGCACGCCGCAACACCGCGCAGTAACCCGCGTGCGCGGGCCGGACCGGTGCGCATCGGACTCTCGGTAGTTCGGTCGCGGCCCGTGTTCGGGGCTGCCAACTAGCCTCGCTCGAGGTGACGGCGAACCCCACAGACCAGACCTCCGGGCGACCGCGCGCACCGCTGCCCGAGGGGACCCTCCCCGTCGGTGTCGGACTGCTCATCACCGGGGTCGCCAGTTATGCCTTCTTCAAGGTGGGCCAGCAGGCGCTCGGCAAGGAGGACTTCAAGCCGGTCATGGCGCTGTGGTTCGTGACGTTCACGCTGGCACCCGGTTTCTTCATCCCCGTCGAGCAGGAGCTCGGCCGGGCTCTCGCCCACCGCAGGGCGCTCGACCAGGGCGGCCTGCCGGTGGTGCGGCGCATGGTGCCTCTCGCGCTCGGGATCACCGCCGTGCTCGCCGTGGCGATGGCCGTGGGCGCACCGTGGCTGACCGACAGCATGTTCGAGGGCCACGCAGGGGTGACGGCCGCGCTCTTCGTGGCGGTTGCGGGTTACGCACTCGCCCACCTCGCGCGCGGCATCGCGTCGGGGTCAGCCCGCTTCCGCGCATATGGGCTCGTGCTCGGGATCGACAGCCTGGTGCGCATCAGTGCGTGCATCGCACTGTGGCTGGCCGGGGTCACGAACATCTGGGCGTACGCGGTGACGGTGGCAGCCAGCCCGCTCGTTGCAGTGGCATGGGTGTGGTCGCGGGGTGGTCTCGCCGCCGATGAGGGACCTGCTGCCGAACTGCGCGACGTCACACCGAATCTCGGCTGGCTCCTGCTCGGATCGATCATGTCGGCCGCGCTCGTGAATGCCGGCCCGATCGGTGTCGACGTTCTCGCGACATCGGGGGACGCGGCCCGAGTGACCGCCTTCGGCAACGGGGTCATACTCGCCAGGGTGCCGCTGTTCCTCTTCCAGGCGGTGCAGGCAGCGTTGCTCCCGAGGCTCGCACGACTGGCCGCCAGGGGCGACCTCGACGAGTTCCGCAGCGGATTCCGCAACCTCATGGTGGTGGTTGGTGTGATTGCGGTGCTCGGCGTCGCCGGTTCGTTCGCCATCGGCCCGACGGTGCTGGATGTGGTGTACGGCGGCGGACTCGACCGCAGCACGCTCGGCCTGCTCGCCCTCGCCAGCGGTCTCTTCATGCTGGCTCAGGCATGCGCTCTGGCGGTCATCGCACTTCGCGGCCACCGTCAGGTGGCCTTCGGCTGGCTCGCCAGCGTTGCGGTGTTCGTGGCGGTCACCGCGGTGGCGTCTGATGACCTCTACCTGCGGGTGGAGCTCGGCCTAGTGGCGGCGTGCACGCTCGGCTTCGGGTACTTCGTGTCTGCGATGCGTTCCCGTGTCGCCGCGGGCATCATGCCAGATGCGGAGTCGATGATTGACGGGGTGTTCGACAACCCCGTGGAGGGCTGACCGGACCACACGATCCGGGCAACCGTCATCCCGTCAACGGGCGCGGGCGGCCTCGGTCTCGAGGTCGTGGCGCACCATCATCCGCACGAGCGACGGGAAGTCGACCTCCGGCACCCAGCCGAGCTTCTCGCGGGCCTTCGTGGGGTCACCGATCAGCAGGTCGACCTCGGCGGGCCGGAAGAACTTGGGGTCCTGGCGCACGTAGGGGCGCCAGTCACCGAGACCTGCCTCCTCGAACGCGAGGGTGAGGTACTCCTCGATCGAGTGTGTCTCCCCCGTGGCGACCACGTAGTCGTCGGGCTCGTCCTGCTGGAGCATCATCCACATGGCGCGCACGTAGTCCCCTGCGTAACCCCAGTCGCGCTTGGCATCGAGGTTGCCCATGACGAGCTCCTGCTGCAGGCCGAGCTTGATGCGCGCCGCCGAGTTCGAGATCTTGCGGGTGACGAACTCGAGACCGCGACGTGGCCCCTCGTGATTGAAGAGGATGCCCGAGCAGGCGTACATCCCGTAGCTCTCGCGGTAGTTCACGGTGATGTCGTGGCCGCACACCTTCGCGCACCCGTACGGCGAGCGCGGATGGAACGGGGTCGTCTCGCGCTGGGGCACCTCGCGCACCTTGCCGAACATCTCCGACGACGACGCCTGGTAGAAGCGCATCGAGTTGTTCTGGGTGCCGCCCACCATGCGGACCGCCTCGAGCATGCGCAGCACCCCGAGGCCGGTGATGTTCGAGGTGAGCTCGGCCTGACCGAACGAGATGGCGACGAACGAGATTGCACCGAGGTTGTAGACCTCGTCGGGCTGCGCCGTCTCCAGGGCCTTCACGAGACTCGGGAGGTCGGCGAGGTCACCCGGCACCAGTTCCACGTAGGGGAACTCGTCGCGCAGCTGGTGGGCGCGGGGGTTGTTCTGCCCCTTGAGCATCCCGAACACCTCGTAGCCCTTCCCGTGGAGGAACTCCGCGAGGTGCTGGCCGTCCTGACCCGTGATACCTGTGATGAAAGCGCGTGGCATCGTGTGACCTTCCGGTGCTGATGTGACCGCCCGACGCTACCACCGCCCCGGCGGGCCATCGGGGAGAGCGCAACGGAGCCCCGACCGTACGCTGTGTCCCATGTTCACGGTGATCGCAGGCGGCGTGGGTGCGGCCCGTTTCCTGCGCGGGATGACAGCGGCAGGACTCGGCCCTCACACGGTCGCGGTGGTGAACACGGGCGACGACACCGTGATGCACGGCCTGTCGATCAGCCCCGACATCGACACGGTCACCTACACACTCGCATCCGCCATCGACCCGGAGCGCGGTTGGGGACTCTCCGGCGAGACCTGGCGGGCGATGGAGTCCCTCGCGAGGTTCGACGCCGTGCGACCGGAGGGCTCCGCGGCGGGCTCCACGTGGTTCAACCTCGGTGATGCCGACCTCGCGACGCACATGTACCGTACTGCCCGCCTCGCCGACGGCGCCACGCTCTCGCAGGTGACCGACGAGGTCCGCCGGGCGTTCGGCGTCGACGTGCGGCTCGTCCCCATGAGCGATGACCCCGTGGCGACTCTCGTGACTCTCGCCGACGGCGGGACGGTGTCGTTCCAGGAGTACTTCGTGAAGCTCCGCCACTCGGTTGCGGTCTCGGCTGTCGAGTTCCGCGGTGCCGCCACGGCCCGCTTCATCGATCCGTCCCTCATCGGGGACGCGGACGTCGTCGTGATCGCCCCGTCGAACCCCGTCGTGTCGATCGGGCCCGTCCGCGCGCTCGCGGGTGTCGACGAGGCGCTGAGTGCGCGCCGTGAATCGGTTGTGGCGGTCTCGCCCATCGTCGCGGGTGCCGCGCTGAAGGGCCCTGCCGACCGCATGCTCTCCGAGCTCGGCATGGAGCCCTCCGTCGTCGGTGTGGCCCGCCTGTACGCGCCGGTGTGCGGGACCCTCGTGATCGACTCCCGTGATGCCGCACTGGCCGGCGCCGTCGAGGCGTGCGGAGTCCGGTGCGTGGTGACCGACACGATCATGTCGGGACCCGGCGTGGCAGAGTCACTGGCACGCACCGTGGTGGACGCGGCGGCGGAAGGGGCGTGACATGGCACGGATGACCGCATGGGGCGTGGAGGGAATCGGCGAGATCGCACCGGGCGACCAGCTGGGCGACATCATCGCGGATGCGTGCACCGCCGAGCCGAACGGTCCGTTGCTCGACGGTGACGTTCTCATCGTGACGCAGAAGATCGTGTCGAAGGCCGAGGGCCGTCTGGTCGAGATCGATGCCTCGGACCCGCTGTCGCACAAGGTGCTGGTGGAGCAGGAGGCGCGGCGCGTGGTGCGACGCCGCGGCGACCTCATCATCACCGAGACGAGACACGGTTTCATCTGCGCCAACAGCGGCATCGACCTCTCGAACGTGGAACGTGGCTTCGCCGCCCTGCTGCCGCTCGACAGCGACCGCTCCGCGCGCAGGATCCGCGACATCGTGCGTGCACGGCTCGGCGTGGAGGTCGGCGTGATCGTGAGCGACACGTTCGGCCGTCCGTGGCGCAAGGGACTCACCGACGTCGCGATCGGGGTCGCGGGGATCGCCGGCGTCGTCGACCTGCGCGGCACCGAGGATGCCCTCGGCCGAGTGATGCAGGTGACCGAGGTTGCCGTGGCCGACGAACTCGCGTCGATGGGCGAGCTGGTGATGGGCAAGTCGAACGGGATACCGGTGGCGGTCATCCGCGGCGCGGATGCATCGTGGTTCCGCGACTCCTCGGTGGACGAACTCATCCGCCCGCCGGCCGAGGACCTCTTCCGCTAACGCAGACCCTGCAGGCCGTCACGCAACTTGGTGAACGGCGACCACCCCAGCTGGATGCGCGCACGCACCGGGGACAGCGACAGGCGCGCGATGTCATCGGGGCGCGCGGATCCCGCGCGCGGGGCCAGGCCTGACGCACCCGACATGAGGCCCCACAGGTCCCGCACCGACGTGGCGACACCGGTGCCGATGTTGAGCACGAACCCGCCGCCCCTGTCGACGGAACGCACGAGTGCGTCCACCACGTCGTCGATGTGCACGAAGTCGCGCGTCTGTTTCCCGGTGCCGTGCACGAGCGGCGGTTTCCCCGAGTCGAGTGCCGCGACGAACGCGGCGACCACCCCGTCCTCGGGACGCTGTCGCGGGCCGTACACGTTCGACGTGGCGAGCACCGTGTAGTCGACACCGTGCCGGTCGCGGTACACGGCATGGAGAGCCGCGATCGCCCGGGCGAACACCTCGGCCGCGGTGCGCGGCTCCGACACGTGGCCCTCCTTGATGGGCAGTTCCTTAGCCTTGGCCTCGCCGTACAGCAGCGACGCCGGGAGGCATGACACCACCTTCGGCACGCTCGCGAGCCGTGCGGCCTCGAGCACGGTGGTGGCGACCTTCACCGACTGGAGTCCGCCGCTCAGGTGGCACATGGACGGCGACATCGACACGAGGTCGAACATCACCCCGGGCCGCCTCACGGACACCAACTCGGCGAACTCCGGCGACTCGACGGCCACGTTCTGCAGCTTGAACCTGCCGGTTGCCGCGCGTGCCCCCGCGAGGTTCGAGATTGACCCCGTGGTGAGGCTGTCCACCACATCGACCTCGTGTCCCTCGGCGAGGAGGCGGTCGGTGAGATGCGAGCCGATGAACCCGGCACCGCCGCACACCATCACTCTCAACGTGGGGCTCCCATGGTGGCCATCACCCCATCGTTGCAGGGTCGACGGCTGCCGGGTCGGGAATGCGTGCACCGACCAGGTGCGCACGGGACGCGACATCGCCGTCGGCCCCCACCACACAGTCCGCGAGGGTCGCCCCCTCACCGACACGGCCCATCACGAGGCAGCGCTCCAGACGGACCGACGCACCGACGTGTGCACCGGGCAGCACCACCGTGTCGACGATCACCGCGCCGGCATCGACCGATGCCCCCTCCCCGA
>JBMUAQ010000091.1:0-8481 GCA_049454855.1 Ilumatobacteraceae bacterium | reverse complement strand
CACGACAGGCCCTCGTCGCCGTCGACGAGGACGAGGTTCACGTTCCAGCCCGGTCGGGGCTGTCCGTGCGGTTGCCACAGCCACCATTCGAGCTGTCCCGTCACGTCCCCGAGTTCGTCCGGGTCGCACGGCCAGGTGTCGTGCAGTCCCGTGAGCACCGCGAGGAACCACCACGCATTCGAACGCCCCGTGGCGAGACCACGCCGTCGTCCGTGCGCGCCGCCCGACGCCCCCGCCCACGCGAGCACGGCGAGCCCGGTGCGGTGGTCGATGCGCACGACATCGCACCCGCCGGCACCGGCTGCGTGGAGCGCCTCGGGCAGGCCTCCCTCGGCGACCGTGCATGATGCGCTGCCGTTCGACTGTGCGGTCCAGGGTTCCACGAGCACGCGGAACGCGGTGACGGTCTCGGGGTCGTCGATCGGTTGGCCTCCGCGGGGCTCCAGTCTCGAGTCGGGGGTCGGCAGCAGCGGCGACGGGGCGTCCACGCCGTCGTCGTCGTAGGCGGCCGGTTCGTACCGTGGCTCCCAGTCCTGCAGCGTGAACGGAACGTCGATGAGCGACGGTTCGTCCGGTGGCACGGTGTCGCCGCGCAGCGACCGTTCGTGGGCGAACAACGACCGGTCGTGCCCGGGTGCGAGGTGCGGTTCGGTCTCGTCCCACCCGTGGTGCACGGCAAGGATTTCGCTGACCGGCCCGGGCATGAACGTCCGCGCGGAGTCATCGAGCGCCTGCACGGCGAGCTCTGCCGGTGCCCACAGCGCGAGCCGGTGGTTGGCAAGTGTCGCTATCGGCCACAGCTGCCGGCCGGTGTCGACCGCGGCCCTCGCCCGGTCCCGCACGCGCAGCAGGTGCGCCCATTCACGCGATGCACACGTGGCGTCGACGTGGCGCACCAGGCCGTCGAGGTCGGCGCGCTGCACGAGGGAGTCGAGCTCGGCGGCGGCGTCGCTCACAGGATCGGCCAGGGGTACTCGTAGCGGCTGCCGGGTGAGGGGAACACCCGGTTGTCGAGCAGCCACCCGATTCGCTCCATCATGGCGTCCTCCTCGGAAGGGGAGAGCAGGTCGGTGACGGCCGACGGCGGTTCTGCGGCAAGCGTGGCCACGGGCCCCAGCATCGACTCCGCAATCTCCTCGCCGGCGAACTCCCAGATCACCGTGCGCAGCTTGAAGTCGTCGCTGAAGCACACGCCGTGGTCGATGCCCCACACGTTGCCGTCGGTGCCGAGCAGCACATGGCCGCCCTTGCGGTCGGTGTTGTTCGCGATGATGTCGAACACGGCCATCCGCCGCAGCTCGTCGTGCAGATCGGGCCGTGACTCGTGGATGGAGAAGTAGTGCTCCGCGGGGTCGAAGTCGACGAACAGCTGGACGGACCCCTCGTCGTAGGGGCCGTCACGCAGCACGGTGCACGGAACCTGGTGCCACCTGAGGGCGCGCGACAGTTCGTACGCGGCGACCTCACGGCGGTAGAGACCGGGTGGGAAATCCCACAGCGGTCGTTCGCCCCGGCCCGGCTTGTACACCGCACGCACGGACTCCTCACCGCATGTGACGTTCACCAGGAGCGTCGCGTTGCTCGAGTTCGGCATGCGGCCGATCACTTCCAAGTCGCCTGCGGTGAGCAGCCCGCGGGAGGTCTCCGTGCAGGGCATCAGTTCATCTTCGGACAGGCATGGCCCGACGGCTCCATCGGCCCTCCGCACCACCGGCACACGGGCCGGCCCGCACCCACCACGGCCTCGGCGGCATCGCAGAAGGCCCGGGCCTGGGCGGCATCGAGGATCACCCGCACGGTGCTGGCGCGTGCCTGCTCCTCCTCCAGGTAGGCCTCCATCGCCTCGTCGTCCTCCGGGTCGATCTCGTCGAGGTCGAGCACCACGGCCTCCTCGAGCTGCACCACCATGCGCATCGACGCGCGGTCCATGCCCAGCCCGATCGCGCCGAGCACGAAGTCCTGCTCCACCGGGGAGGCGAGCCGTGCGGATCCTGCGGGTGCCGAGCCCGGGTCGGGGAGGTCGTTCAGCATGCCGCGCAGGTGGTTCGCCAGCTCGGCCACCTGTTGCTTCTCGCACTTCACCGAGATCGTGCGGCCCTCGGCGCGCACCTGCACGTAGAACGTGCGCTCACCGGGGTTGCCGATGGCCCCGGTGGCGAAACCCTCGGCGCTCTCGAACTCAAAGTGCATCGTCATCGTCGGGTCAGCTCGGTCTGAGGTCGGCGAGTGACGCACCGGTGGAGTTCACGGTGAGAACGACCGGCCCGAAGCCGGAGTACGCCACCGCACTCACGCTGCACGTGCCGATGACGATGCGCTGGAAGAGGTCGAGGTGCGTCCCCATCGCATGGGCAACGGCTGCCTTGATGGGGTCGGCATGGCTCACGCACACCACAGTGCCGCCCGGGTGGCGCGAGCGGATGTCGTCGAGGGCCGACACGATGCGGGTCTGCATCTCGGTGAACGATTCGCCGTTCGGGAAGCGGAAGGTGCTGGGGGAGCGCTGCACGGTGGTCCACTCGGGCTTCTTCATCAGGTCGGCGAGCTTCGCGCCGGTCCAGTCACCGAAGTCGCACTCAAGCAGTCCCTTGTGCGTGACGATGCGCTTGCCCGTTGCCTTTGCGATCGGTTCGGCGGTCTGGCGCGTGCGCTCCAGCGGGCTGGCATACACCGCGTCCACCCGCGGCAGTTCCGCGATGCGCTCGGCCACCCTGCGCGCCTGCTCACGGCCGGAGTCGGCCAGGTGCAGCCCGGCGGCCCGGCCCGGCAGCAGCTTCCCGGTGGTGGGTGTCTGGCCGTGGCGCACCAGCAGGACGAGCGTGGCGCTCGGTGGAGCCTGCTTCTGCTTCTTCGACGCCATGCACCTCCCAACCTAGTGTCGGCCCCGTGGATTCCCTGAAGCGGCTGCACGACGACATCTGCTCGTGCCGCACGTGCCCGCGCCTCGTGAAGTGGCGGGAGCAGGTGGCCGTCGACAAGCGCGCGTCGTTCCGCGACGAGGAGTACTGGGGCAGACCCGTGCCCGGTTTCGGCGACCCCGCCGCGACCCTGTGGGTGGTGGGGCTCGCGCCCGCGGCACACGGTGCGAACCGCACGGGACGGATGTTCACCGGTGACCGCAGCGGAGACTGGCTGTACCGCGCGATGCACCGCGCCGGCTTCGCGAACCAACCGACCTCCACCGGAAGGGACGACGGTCTCGTCCTCGACGGCGCGTGGGTCAGCGCGGCCGTGCGCTGCGCGCCACCGGACAACAAGCCCTCGAACACGGAACGTGATGCCTGTGTGCCGTTCCTCTCGCGCGAGAGGGCACTGCTGAACGGTGTGCGGTGTGTTGTGGCACTCGGCTCGTTCGCCCTGGCGGCAGTGGCACGGGAGTGGGGCATGCGGCCCCGGCCGCGGTTCGGCCACGGAGTGGAGGCTCAGTTGCCGGGTGGCCTGGCGACCGTGGTGTGCTCGTTCCATCCGAGCCAGCAGAACACCTTCACCGGCAGGTTGACCGAGCCGATGCTCGATGCGGTGTTCTCCCGCGCACGGGAGATCTGCGGGCGCGACTAGGACGCGCCGAACGCGCGGCGCAGCGCGGCGGCGGAGATGGCATGCGCCGACTCCGCGTCGTCGAGAAGGCCGAGCATCCCGAAGAAGCTGTGGAACTGGCCGTTGAACCGCACGATTGATGCCGGCGTCCCGTTCCTGACGAGACGTGCGCCGTATGCCTCGCCCTCGTCACGGAGCGGGTCGTACTGCGCGGTGATCACGAGCGCGGGGGGCGTCCCGCGGAGCATGGAGTCATCGGCGAACCATGGTGAGGCGAGTTCGTCCCTCATCCGCGACCGATCCTGCACGTAATGGCCGATGAACCACTCCATCGCCTTGTCCGTGAGTACCGGACCTGCCGCATTCTCCGTGTGCGACGGGAACGACTGCGTCATGTCGACCGCCGGGTAGATGAGCAACTGGAAGCACAGCGGCACCGGGCGCTGCTGGGCGACTATGGCAGCGAGGTTGCCGCCCGCGGAGTCGCCCCCGACGGCGATGCGACCGGGGTCGATGCCGATCTCGGCGGCATTCTCGTGGGCCCAGCGCAGGGCGCACAGTGCGTCCTCGACGGCGGCGGGGAAGGGGTGCTCGGGGGCCAGGCGGTAGTCGACCGACAGCACGGCCGCACCCGACCTGTTCGCGAGTGAACGGCACACGTTGTCGTGGCTGTCGAGTCCGCCGATCACCCATCCGCCCCCGTGGTAGTAGACGAGCAGCGGCAGGACGGACGATGCGTCGGGCTTGAAGAGACGGCACGGCACGCCGCCGGCCGAGAGGTCGCGCGACTCGTGGATCGGTTCGGTGGGCGGCACCGCTCGTGTGGCGTAGTACGCACGGAACTCGTCGGGCGTGGACTCGTGGATCACGGGGCCGCCGAGGGCCGCCATGGCCTCGAGCACCATTGCTGCCTGGGGATGCAGGTCGATTGCCACTGTCACTCCTTCGGTGTGTCGCCGGCAGTCGGTGCGTCGGCGGGGGCCGGCCCGTCAGCCTTCTTCTTCGGCGGCGGGGTCCCGATCTTCACCGCGGTCTCGGCCCAGTCGGGCCAGCGCCGGCGGCTCACGATCGACAGTGTGCGCAGCAGCTTCATCGCGACCTCGTCGTCCTGGGCCGGCTTCGACTCGATGACGCCGTCCTTGATCATCCGCTCGATCACCTCGACGCCCAGCTTCGAGCGCACGATGGTGAGCGTCCAGTCGTTGTCCTTGCCGATGCCGCCGGTGGAGATGTCCGCGTGCTCCGCCGCGAAGTCCGGGCACGTCTTGCAGCCCTCGCGGGTCCACTTGTGGCACTCCTTGAGGTCGATCTCGTGGAACGAGCCGTCCTTCATCCAGATCTGGAAGGCGCCCTTGATGTTCATCTTCACCATGTCCTGCTTCTTCAGCCCGTACTTGGGCTCGAAGAGCTCGCTGAAGATGGCATCGTCGAATGTCTTGCTGCACAGGAGCCCGATGTTGAACACGAACGGCTTGCCGACCTTGCCGGCCTTGCGGCTCCACATCGTGGGCGGCGACGACACCTGGCAGCCCATGCCCACCAGTGCGAGCCGTGAGAGACCGGCCTGCTGCGCGTCGCGCAGCGCGAGGGGGTTCGCACAGTACGTGTAGCGGGACCCCGCGGTGGCGAGCACCTCCTCCTTCGTGCGCACGAGGACGGGCTTTGCCTTCCAGCGGTCGTCGTCCTCCACACCCGACACGAGTGCACCTTCGATGTAGTCGTTGTCGAGCAGCCACGACAGCATCGCGGTGACGAATCCGCCGTCCTGGCCCTTCTCGTGCTGGGTGCGGTCGGTGGCCCGTGTGAGAAGCAGCTGCTCCCAGATGCCGGCCATCTCGTTGTCCTCGCGGTCCCGACCGAACAGGTGCTTGTTGGCGCTCGACTCCCACGTGCGGAACCGGGGACAGGCCCTGGTGCAGGTGGTGCATCCCTTTTCTCCGTGGATGCAGTTGTCGAGCCCCAGTTCCTCCTCCAGGTGGAACGGCTTGTACTTGCCCTCCTCGTGCTCGTACCCGATCACGTCGTGGGGGCAGGTGACCACGCAGCCCGCACACCCCGTGCACAGTCCGGTGTTGATGACCTCCTCGTACAGCTCCTTCCACTGGGCTGTCCAGCGCTCGGCCTTGGCGGGTGCGTCCGGTGTCATCGTCATGCCCCCGAGACTAGGTGGTGCTCTCCCGCAGGGGCATGTCCGTGCCCGGACGCGGAAACGCCCCCCCCGGCCCGCATGGTTCGGGGGGGGCGTTCCGGTCGGACGGTGGGTCAGTCCGCGTTGGAGTAGCCCGCGAAGCCGTGCTCGTGCACGTCAAGGCCCTCGATCTCCTCCTGCTCATCGACACGGAGGCCGATGGTTGCCTTCAGCACGGAGAACAGCACCCATGTGGTCACGAACACGAACGCCGCGACCGACACGACGCCGATGACCTGACTCACCAGCTGGTCGGTTCCACCGCCGTAGAACAGGCCCTTCTTCACCACGCCCTCGGACTCAGTTGCCGAGAAGAAACCAACCATGATCGTGCCGAATGCGCCGCACACGCCGTGGACGCTGACCGCACCGACAGGGTCGTCGATGCGGATCCGGTCGAAGAACGACACGGCGAACACGACGATGATGCCCGCGGCGAGACCGATGATGATGGCACCGAGCCCGTTCACGACCCATGCGCCGGCGGTGACGCCCACCAACCCGGCGAGGAGCCCGTTGCCGGCCATCGCCACGTCGGGCTTGCCCGACCTGACCCAGGTGACCGCCATGGCCGCCACGGCACCTGCCGCGCCGGCGAGTGTCGTGTTCAGTGCGATGGCGCCGATCACCTTGTCCGCTGCCAGCCACGAACCGGGGTTGAACCCGTACCAGCCGACCAGGAGGATGAAGCAACCGAGGATCGCGAACGGGATGGAGTGGCCGGGGATGGCCCTCGGTCGTCCGTCGGCACCGTACCGCCCGATGCGCGGTCCGAGCTTGTGGGCGCCGACTGCGGCGGCCACACCGCCCGTCATGTGAACGAGCGTCGAACCGGCGAAGTCGTGGAACGGTGTGTCGAGCTGGAAGAGCCATCCGCCGCCCCACTGCCACCGGACGACGATCGGGTAGATCACGGCCGAGATCACCGCCGAGTACAGCACGTACGCCTTGAACTTGGTTCTCTCCGCCATGGCACCCGACACGATCGTCGCCGCGGTCGCCGCGAACGCCACCTGGAAGGTGAAGAACACGAACTTGTCCAGGGTGCCGTAGGTGAACACGCCGCCCCCGGCGAGGAACCAGCCGTCACCCCCGACGAACCGGCCGAGACCGGTCATCGAACCGCCGAAGGCGATTGCGTACCCGACTGCGAAGAACAGGAGGGCACCCACACAGAAGTCCATGAGGTTCTTCATGAAGATGTTCGCGACGTTCCTGGAGCGGGTCAAGCCCGCCTCGACGAGCGCAAAACCGGCCTGCATGAAGATCACGAGCACTGCCGCGAGCAGGATCCACACGTTGTCCAGGGTGGCCTGGACCGATTCGATTGTTGCTTCAGACAGCATTGCTTCCTTCCTCTCCCGTCCTGATGCGGACGAGACGGGCGACGTCTGTGACCCAGATCTTCCCGTCGCCGATCTTCCCTGTTGATGCCGACGTCCGGATGGCGTCGACCGTTGCATCGACCGATGAATCGTCCACGACGATCTCGAGCCTCACTTTCGGCACGAAGTCGATTGCGTACTCGGAACCGCGGTAGGTCTCGCTGTGGCCGCCCTGGCGACCGAATCCGCGGACCTCCGACACGGTCATGCCCTGCACGCCCGTCGACTTCAGTGCGTCTTTCACGTCGTCCAGCTTGTGCGGCTTGACGATGGCCGTGATCAACTTCACCTTCTCTCCTCTCTCCTCGGGCCACCCGGTTCGGATGGCCACCACTCGCACGGTACGGAGGGCAGGTTTCGTGGTTGTCGCCCGATTGTTTCGGGACTGTGGCTATTGCGTCAGTCGGCAGGGTTCGCGTGGCCCACCAGGAGTTCAGCCGCGGCGTCGACCGAATCGTCAGAGATGCGCCAGCCACGACCCCTCACGGTGACCACCGATTGCGCCCCGAGAACCCGGCGGATGGCGACGATGCACGTGTCGCACCGACGCTCGGCGAGGTGTCTCAGGCCGGCCAGCCGGAGAATGGCTGCCCTGCTCAGCACCTTCCCCTGGGCCCTGACAAGCACCCCGAGAACCGCCAGGTCGGTGGCTGACAGGTCGATGGGTGGCGGCGTGTCCACACGACCAAGGTATGGCGCGGGTTTTTCGGGCCCGTCAGGAACGCGTGAACGGAGTGTGAACGGTCACACCTGCCGGTCGGGGTGGAAACGGGTCCCTGTGCGACAGACTCTGCACCCATGGAACTTGACTACTCCCCTGAAGACGAGGCCTTCCGTGCCGAGATCCGCGGCTGGCTGCGCGAGAACCTCCCGGCCGGCTGGTTCGACCCCGGCTTCGAGATGACCAACGAGCAGCGCAAGAAGTTCAACGACGAGTGGCCGAACAAGCTGTTCGAGGGCGGCTGGATCTGTGCGACATGGCCGAAGGAGTACGGCGGCAAGGGTCTCACCACCATGCAGGGAGTTGTGCTGGCGGAGGAGTTCGCCGCCGCGAAGGCGCCGATGCGCGCCGACTTCTTCGGTGACACGCTGGTCGGACCGACGATCCTGCAGTGGGGCACCGAGGAGCAGAAGAAGGAGTTCCTCCCGAAGATCCTGTCCGGCCAGATGCGCTGGTGCCAGGGGTTCAGCGAGCCGAACAGCGGTTCCGACCTTGCGTCGCTGAAGACGGAGGCCGAGCTCGACGGTGACGAGTGGGTCATCAACGGCCAGAAGGTGTGGACCACCCAGGGCCACCACGCGGACTACTGCTTCCTGCTCGTGCGCACCGATCCCGAGGCGCCGAAGCACAAGGGCATCTCCTACCTGCTG
>JBMUAQ010000090.1:0-8575 GCA_049454855.1 Ilumatobacteraceae bacterium | reverse complement strand
CTGGAGTCCTGCGGCACGCACGTGCTGCTGTGCGCCGGCAACCATGACGAGTCACAGAAGATCCAGCGGTTGTTCGGCGTGCAGGGCCGCAACGGTCGGCTCGATTACGTGCACCCGTTGTCCACGGGCCGGCTGGTGGTGCTGGACTCCGCGCGTGAGGGGCGTGGCGACGGAGAGATCGACGACGACCAGGCCGGCTGGTTGGCATCTGTGCTGGCAGACGGTGCCCCCACGCTGGTGGCCATGCACCATCCGTGCTTCTCGATCGGTGGCCGGGCGCTCGACGGCGTGAGGCTGGACGATGCATCGGTGGCACGGTTGGCGACCGTGGTGTCGCGGCACACGAACGTGCTCGCGGTGGTCAGCGGGCACGCACACATGAGTCTCACCACAGCTTTCGCAGGCACGCATGCGTTCGCCTGCCCGAGCGTGGCCTACGAGTTCGACTTCCGCGGCCGCGATCTCATGTACAGGCCGGGCTTCCCGCAGTACGCGCTTCACTCGTGGGTGCAGGGAGGTGCGGGCTTCTTCTCCCGTGTGATGACTGTCGCACCGGACAACGACTGGCTGGTGATGGAGAGCTTCTGACCGCCGGCCGTAGGCTCGCGGCATGGAACCGGTGACGTTGGTGTTCGCGGTGGTGTCCGCGGTGCTCGTGTTCGTGATTGCCGCCGTCACTGTGGGCCGCGAGGCACGCAGGCTGGACTCAGTGGCACCGCGCGTGGTGTACCGCATCGACGAGGCGGTCGGCTTCGTGGCGGAGCGGCTGCCGGCCGAGACGCAGGCCCGCTTCACCTTCGACGAGGTGGAACTGATGCTGCGCGAGCACCTGAACTGGCTGGGCGAGCGTCGTCTGCAGGCCGTCGACGTGGTGGACCGTCCGCAGGACATCGCCGAGCCCGTGGTAGTGGACGAGGACACACTCACCGCGCATCTTCTCGCGCACGCGACCGCGAGGGGGGTGGAGATTCTCGATGACGTGGACGTCGTCCGCGTGGTCGAGGCCCATCTCGCGTACCTCGACGCGATCGGCGCGGTCGGCCCCCACGCCGACGACATCTGACGCAGCGCGCGTCAGATCATCATGTTGAACTGGAGAAGCACCTTCTGTGCGTGCGCCGCATCGCCCGTGATTGCGCACTGCGTCGCGAGCGCCGCGGGCTCGCCGCGGCCGGTGGCCAGCTGCAGGAACACGTCGGAATCCATGGTGATGTCGCAGATCGCGTCTGTGGGAGGGTCACCGCCCATGCGGGCACGCCCGTCCACCACCGTGGTGACCACCGTGCGCTGCACCGCACCCGTGATGCGGATCACCACGCAGCCGCCCTCGGGGGTGGCGGCGCGCTTGCCGACGACAATCGGCACGGTGCGTATGAGCCGGTCGAGCGAGTGCTCGGCCGCGCCGCCGCCGCCGTTGCCGGGCATGCCGAGTGTGCGGCGCATGTCCTGCTCGTGCACCCACACGTCCATCACGCGGATGTGGAGGAAGTCGGCCACGGTGCCGGGGCCGGTGGGAGTCATTGCCTCCGTGGCGAAGTACGCCTCGTCGGCACCGCGCAGCTGCTCGGTGCGCATGCGCGCGGTCTCGAGGAACTCCGCCAGCACCTTCTCCCCGGGCCAGCCGCGGCGGTAGTCCACGTGGTGCTCGTTCATCTCACCGATGGGGTTGCGTGTGTTCGACAGGTCACCCGCCCGGTGCTCGGTCTCGGGGAGACCGTAGAGCGCGCGCTCGGTGCCAATGATGTGCGACAGATTGTCCTGCACCGACCAGCCCGGGAGCTGTGTGGGCATCTTCCACTGCTGCTCGGTGAGCCCCGCGCACAGGGTCTCGAGTGAGTCGAACGTGGCGACGAGCTTGTCGACGGTGTCCACCGGGATCATGCGGTTCTCCTATCGGGTCGGGTTCTGGATGGTGCGCCACTGGCGCGCGGTGAGGTACGGCTCGAAGATCGAGCCGATCATCGCCATGTCGGCGTCGGTCTTCGGTGTCTTCAGCTCGAACAGGCCGGGGAACCGCGCGTACGCCAGCGTGATGTCCCACAGTTCGCGCGCCTTCTCCCTCTCGGGAGTGGGCAGCACCACCGGGCCGAACACGGCGCGGCCGCCTGGCACCGTGATGATCGGTACGCCGAAGCCCGCCAGCTCACGCACCGCGTGCTCGTGGTCGGCACGCACCTCGTCGCTGGTGGTGGGGTCGGCGAGAGCCTCGTCCCAGGCCTCGGTCGGCAGGCCGGCGCCGGCCATCAACTCGAGCGCGACTTCCTTGTCGTAGTGGCGACGGCCGTCCACGTGCAACGCACGGCCGCACACCTCGTAGAACGTTCCGCACCAGTCGTTGTTCTGCCGGCGCAGCCATGCCGCGACGCGCATGGGTGTCCAGCCGTAGGCGAAGTCGCGCTCCCACGGGTGGGGCTTGCCCTCCTCGCGGTTGACCTCCTCGAGGCTGAAGAAGCGCCAGTCGATGCCGAAGCCCACCTGCTGCTGCACGTCCCGTATCCAGCGGCTCGTCTGGTACGCGTACGGGCACATGATGTCGAAGAAGAACTCGATGCGCTCCGGTTGGTTCTGCGGTGTGTCGGTCGCCATGGCGGCAACCTAGTTCCCGTTTCGCAGCGGCCCGTCACCGTGCGACTACCGTGTGGGGCATGGAACGCCCCGTCCGCTTCGAACACACCCGATTCCTCGGCGACAAGCGCACCCAGTTGGTGTACGACCTCGACGAGTGGACCGACGCGGCCGTGATCGACGAGATCGTGGAGGCCGGTGTGGGGCTGTGCTTCGGCCCTGACACCCTGGCCGAGGCGCGCAACCGCGGCTACAGCCCGGCCGAGCCGGGTGCCCGTCGCCGACACCGCAAGCCACGCGCCTAGTGCATCAGAGGCGGACCCGGTGAACGACTCGTTCGTGTCCGGGGGTCTCACGCTCCGCAGCTACCTCGCGCGGCCCGCCGAGGACGACCGTCGTCACCCCGGCGTGATCCTGTGCCACGGGTTCCCCATCGGGCCGCTCGATGCGCGTCAGTCGGCGCTCACGTTCCCCCAGTTGATGGACCGCGTGGCGAGCGAGCTCAGCTGGAACGCGCTGACCTTCACGTTCCGTGGTTGTGGTTCAAGTGAGGGTGACTTCTCGATGCAGGGCTGGGTGGACGACCTGCGCGCGGCAATCGACCATCTGGATGCCGCAACGTCACCGAACGGCATCTGGCTGGTGGGCACGAACACGGGTGGCGCACTCGCGCTGTGCGTCGCCGCTGACGACCCGCGGGTGCGCGGGTGTGCGTTGCTCGGCCCGCGAGCCGACTTCGATGACTGGGCGGCCCAGCCGCGGCGCTTCCTCGAGCATGCGCGCGAGATCGGTGCGATCAGGCGCCCGGCATTCCCGCAGTCGTTCGACGAGTGGAGCAGGGAACTGCGCCGCTTCAGGCCGCTCGAGGCAGCGCGACGGTTCGCCCCGCGTCCGCTGCTGGTGATGCACGGAGAGGACGACGAGAGCGTGCCGGTCGCCGACTCCCGGCAACTCGCGGAGGCCCACGGTGCGGCCGAGCTGCGCGTGGTCACGGGTGCAGGTCACCGCCTGCGTCATGACCCACGGGCGATAGCGGTGCTTCTGGGGTGGCTCGACCGTCAGCGTCCGGCTCGCTCAGACTGATTCGGGTCCACCACAGGGCCAGCTGGGTCCTGTTGGACACTCCGGTGATGTCGAATATGCGGGAGATCCTGTTGCGCACGGTCTGGTACGACAGACACACCCTCTCGGCAATCTCCCTGCTGGGCAGACCGAGTGCCACGAGCGTGGCGATCCGGTGGTCGGTTTCGTCGAGTTGTTCGGGATAGCCGGGGGTCATCACATGAACGTACGCACGAGCCGAGTCGCGCCTTGGCTAAGTGGCGCTATTAGCGCCGGAGCACTTAGGCTCCAGTTTCAAGGGCGCTTGTAATCTTCGTGGTAGTTCGTTGAGTCTCTGGGGGGGCATGACTGGCCGGAAGACAGGTGGGTTCCTTCCGTCAGACCTGTTGCGCAGTGTGCTCGAGTTCTCGCCGGCCCCCACGCTCGTGGTGTCATCCAGCGACAACTCGGTGCTGTATGCCAACCTCGCGGCGCACAGGTTCCTCGCCGACTTCGGCCCCGGACTCGTCGGGTCCGTGGTCACCGAGATGGGTGGCCCGGATGACGTGCGGTGGTTGCGCACGGCAATCGAGGGCGTGCAGAGCGCCGCGTCGAGTTTTCAGTATCTCATGTTCAGGTTCGTGCCACCTTCGGGCCAGACGGTGAGCACCGAGATGGCCGTCACCAGCTGCGGCAGTTCCGACATTGTCGGCTCCGCAGTGGTGCTGCAGTTCCGAAATGTCACGAATGTCGACTCACTCGCCTCGATGATCGGTCTTGTGGCGGACATGCCCGTCGGTGACGTTCTCATGACCGCGCTGAGGCGAGGGCCGCTGGCCGGCCTGCCGGTGGACACGGTGTCGTTCTACTCCGTGCATCCCGACGAAGAGGTGCTGAGGCTGCGCGGCGGCAGCGGTTTCGACGAGCAGCTGCGGAAGGAGTTCGGGGTGCTGCCGGTCAACGACCGCCATCCAATGGGCCAGGCAGTGCTCTCCGGTGAGTCGTTCTGGACGGGCCTGACCGCCCTGTTCGAGCGGTTCCCGTTTGCCGCAAACGATGCGAGGCGCCTGCCCGCGTACGGAAGGGGCGAGGCCGTCTGCATGCCGATAGTGAGCCGTGCGTCCGTCATCGGCACGTGGTTCACGGTGTTCAGCACTCCCGTCCACCAGACCATCGCGCGGCTGGAGAAGTTCCGGGCGATCGGCCACCTGCTCGGTCACTGGCTGTTGATGAGCAGCGGACAGGGCGCCGTGCTGCAGACGGTGCCGCGGAGCATGCCCTTCCACACCAGCGAACGCGAACTCGTCATTCTGCGGCTGATCGAGGACGGCAAATCGAACCTGCAGATCGCACAGGAGCTCGGGTACTCGGAGGCAACGGTGCGCGCCGACCTCTCGCGGCTCTACAGGAGACTCGGCGTCGCCGGCCGGCGCGAGGTGGTGGCCAAGGCGAGAGAGGTGGGACTCTACGCGGGGTGACCGTCGGGGTTCGCCGAATGCCAGGCGAACGCCGTCGAGATGATGTCGTCGAGTGTGCGCACGGGCTCCCAGCCGGTCAACGCGCGCATGCGCGAGCCGTCCGCCCACACCTCCGACACATCGCCGGGGCGGCGGCCCACGATTTCGTGCGGCACGGACCTGCCGGTGACACGCTCGGTGGCCGCGATGATCTCGAGCACGCTCGTGCCCAGGCCGGTGCCCACGTTCAACGTGGCGGACTCACCGCCTCGTGCGAGATGGTCGAGCGCGGCAATGTGCGCGGTGGCGAGGTCCTCCACGTGGATGTAGTCGCGCACGCCGGTGCCGTCCCGGGTGGGCCAATCCTTGCCGAAAACCTTGAGACCCACGGAGTGCCCGAGCACCGCCTTCATCACGTGGGGCACGAGGTTCTCCGAGAAGTCCCAGTTCTCGCCGAGTGATGCATCGTCACTGGCGCCGGCGGCGTTGAAGTAGCGGAGGCGGATGCTGCGCAGGGGGGTGGTGCGCGCGTACCACTCGAGCGTGCGCTCCATCATCCACTTTGTCTCGGCGTACACACTCTCGCAGCGCACCGGGAAGTCCTCGGTGACGGGCACCGCGTCGGGGGTGCCGTACACGGCGGCGGTGGAGGAGAACACCACGCGGTGCACGCCGCAGTCGCGCAGCACCCCGAAGAGGGCCTGCGAACCCGCCACGTTGTTGGCGAAGTACTTGCCCGGGTTCGACATGGACTCGCCCACCGCCTTGTAGGCGGCGAAGTGCACCACCTCGTCGACACCGTGCTCCTCGACCGCGCGCCGCACGAGGTCACGGTCGGCCACGTCGCCCTGCACGAACGGTGCGTCCCCCACGGCCCTGCGGTGACCGTTCTCGAGAGTGTCGAGCACCACCACGGCACGGCCGGACGCGCGGATCGCACGGGCAGTGATCGAGCCGATGTAACCGGCACCGCCGGTGATGAGCGTGGTCACGCGGGGAACGCTACTTGGACGGCTTCTTCAGGGGGCGGGACTGTTTGTCCCGTTCGGCCGCCTTCTCCATCTTCTTCCAGGCGCGCACCTTCAGGAGGGTCTCGGGGCTCGTGATGTCGGCAACCGTGCGGGGCTGGCCGTCGCTGAACACACCGGCCGCCTTCTTCCATCCCTTCGGCCTCACGTCGAAGCGCTTGGCGAGCAGCGCCACGAAAATCTGCGCCTTCTCCTCGCCGAACCCGGGGAGCTCGCGCAGCCTGCGGAAGAGCTCGTCGGCGTCGTCGACACCGCGCCACAGGTTCTCGCCCTTGTTGCCGTGTTTCTCCGCGAGCACCGCGCACATTCCCTGGATGCGCGACGCCATGGCCTTCGGGAACCGGTGGATGGCAGGCTTCTCGGTGCACACCGCGAGGAACTCATCCGGGTCCATGGCGGCGATGCGCCGCGGGTCGAGGTGGCCGAGCCGGGTCTTCAGGGTGAACGCACCGTTGAACGCCCACTCCATGGGCACCTGCTGGTCGAGCAGCATGCCGATGAGCAGTGCCGTGCCGTTTGAGTTCAGCAGCCTGTCGGATGCAGCGTTGCCGGTGATGTACAGGGTTCCCATGTGTCAGTCCCTCGTGAGTCCGTTGGGGGCGTCGGGGTCGATGCCGAGGTCGCGGATGGCCGAGCGCACCGTGTCTGTTGTGATGCCGTGGCTGCCCACGAGGGTGGACAGCACTGCGACCGCCACGTGCTCTGCGTCGGTCTCGAAGTGGCGGCGCAGTGCGGCGCGTGTGTCGCTGCGGCCCATGCCGTCGGTGCCGAGGGCGAGGAAGCGCCGGCCGCGGACGTGCGGGGCGATCTGCTCGCTCACGATGCGCATGAAGTCGGTGACGGCCACCACCGGGGCGTCGCCGTTGTTGAGAGTGCGGTCGAGGATGGACGTGCGCGGTGTCTCGCCCGGGTGCAGGCGGTTCCAGCGCTCGGTCTCCATTGCGTCCTCCCGCAGCGACTTGTACGAGGTGGCCGACCACAGTTCCACGTTCACACCCCAGCGCTCGCGCAACATGGCCGCCGCGTCGATGGCGGCAGTGGATGCCGTGCCCGAGAACAGCACCGATGCGTGCGCCGTGCCCTCCGCAGGCCTCCACCTGTAGAGACCATCGATGATGTCGGCGTCGCTCACGTGGGCCGGCCGTTCCGGCATCGCGAGGTTCTCGTTGTAGAGAGTGACGTAGTAGTAGATGTCGGCCGGGTCGTCGCCGTACATGCGCCGGATGCCGTGACGGACGATCGCGGCCATCTCGTATGCCCAGGCGGGGTCGTACGCCTGGCACGCGGGGATCGTGCTGGCCAGCAGCAGGCTGTGGCCGTCCTGGTGCTGGAGACCCTCGCCCGGGAGCGTGGTGCGACCCGCAGTTGCACCGAGGAGGAACCCGCGTGTGCGCTGGTCGGCGGCCAGCCAGGCGAGGTCGCCCACGCGCTGGAAGCCGAACATCGAATAGAAGATGTAGAAGGGCACCATCGGCACGCCGTGTGTTGCGTACGAGGTCCCCGCCGCGATGAAGCTGCTCATTGAGCCCGCCTCGGTGATGCCCTCCTCGAGGATCTGGCCCTTCGCGGACTCCACGTACGAGAGCAGCAGGTCGTGGTCGACGGGTTCGTACTTCTGCCCCTGTGATGCGTAGATGCGCAGCTCCCGGAACAGCGAATCCATGCCGAACGTGCGTGCCTCGTCGGGGACGATGGGCACCACGCGCGGGCCGAAGCCCTCGTCGCGCGCGAGGTTGCGCAGCAGTCGGGTGAAGGCCATGGTGGTGCTCACCGCCTGGTTGGCCGAGCCGGAATCGAACTCGGAGAACGCGGAGTCGGAGGGCAGAGGGAGCGGCTTGCGGGTGCGAACCACGCGTCTCGGCACCGAGCCGTCGAGCGAACGGCGCCGCTCCATCATGTACTGGTGCTCGACGGAGTCCTCGGCGGGACGGAAGTACGGGGGGTCGTCGGCGTCGATCGAGTCCTCCGGGATCTCGTCCTCGAGGTGGAGACGTGTGCGCATCTCGAGCAGCTGGTCGCGGGTGAGCTTCTTGATCTGGTGGGTGGCGTTGCGGCCCTCCACCCCCGACCCGAGGGTCCAGCCCTTGATCGTCTTGGCGAGGATCACAGTGGGCCGGCCCGAGCCGAGGTTCTCGACGGCAGCGCGGTACGCGGCGTACAGCTTGCGGTAGTCGTGACCGCCACGGGGAAGCATCTCGATGTCGCGGTCGGAGAGGTGCGCGACCATCTGGCGCAGGCGCGCATCGGGCCCGAAGAAGTGCTCGCGCGCGTAGCCGCCGTCCTCCACCGAGTAGCGCTGGAACTCGCCGTCGACGGTGGAGTTCATCCTGTTCAGGAGCACGCCGTCGACGTCGCGGGAGAGGAGGTCGTCCCATGCGGAGCCCCAGATCACCTTGATCACGTTCCACCCCGCGCCGCGGAACACGGCCTCGAGTTCCTGGATGATCTTGCCGTTGCCGCGCACCGGTCCGTCGAGTCGCTGCA